>JAKSQF010000174.1 GCA_024404235.1 Clostridia bacterium
CGCCAAGGCTAATAAAGCGCTCTATAAAACCGCCTTCGGACCGTTTACACGCATTTTTTCGCCGTCAAGTTGCAATGGTTCGGGACGAACAAACAAAAAACAGCATAAAGAAATCAACGCGACCGAAAACAAAAACGGCGGTGCCATAATTGCAACAAATTCACCGTTCGGAATGGAAAACTTCGTATAAAGATATAAGTTTTGCGGGTTACCGAACGGCGTCAGCATTCCACCCAAATTAGCGGCAATATTCTGCATAATAAAGGTGAACGCCATATAATTTTCCTTATGCGTGGCGGTCAGCACGAAATATCCCAACGGCAAAAAGGTAAGCAAAGCCATATCGTTGGCAATCAACATCGACCCGATAAAAGTGATGTAAACCAACCCGAGCACGCTGTTTCTTGCATTTCCGAACAGCTGAACGACCTTTCGAGCCAGCATATAAAAGAAATTGATATTCTTAAACGCACAAACAACTGCCAGCACGCAAAACAGACAGGTCAGCGTTTTGTAATCGAAATATGCAAGATATTTCCGGTCTATCGGCACAAAAAGGGTTGTAATCAGCGCCGCCATAAATGCAATCAGCATAACGGCATTCTGCTTTGCAAAGCGTCGTACTTTAGTACAAAATGTCGTCAAACAAAAACAGTTATCCATTATTATCCTCGAAAAGCGGAATCCCGTGTTCATGCACTAATTTCGACAGCAAGGCGACCGGCAAACCGACCACGTTATAATAGCATCCTTCTATGCCGGCAATAAATCGCGCGGCCTTTCCTTGAATTGCATAGGCGCCGGCTTTATCGTCCGGCTCACCCGTGGCAACATAACGCTCAATTTCCATATCGCTCATTTGCGAAAAGTGTACCGCCGTGCGGTCAAAGGACGTATAAACTTTTCCATCGTAAATCAGGGTAAGTCCGCTGTAAACGTAATGAGCTTTCCCCGACAGATTGCGGAGCATTGCCTTGGCGTCCTCTCGGTCTTTCGGCTTGCCGAGGATTTTTCCGTCAGATACTACAACCGTATCACATCCGATAATAAGCGTATCAGCGGAAAAATCGTTGCTATCCGCCACTGCCTGCGCCTTACGGCGTGAAAGCTCCTGCACAAAATCTGCCGGATCAGTCAGTGTGCAGCATTCATCTGCTTCGGACACCAAAACCTCAAAGTCAACACCCAAAGTCGTCAAAATTTCTCGACGACGGGGTGATTGAGAAGCCAAAATCACTCGCATAAGCATTCCTCATTTCCATTATTTAACCTTGTCCATTATAGACACAAGACCTCCGAAAGTCAACGAAAAAAGTTTATAAAAACACTTGCAAAATAAGTCGGAGTATGTTATATTAAATTAGTAAATGCGTTGACGAAGAAAAGTAAATTCGTTTGTGCCTTGCAGAGAGGGTTTGCCATTCGGCTGAAAGCGAACCTATGTGTGCGATGAATTGAAGTTCCCTTCCGAGCAGCTGCGCCGAACTTTCAGTAAGCGTTGCCGGCCGACACCGTTACCGGTCAAGAGAGTGTTTGCTCTTTGAGCGAAAATTCAGGTGGTACCGCGGAGTGTATGTTTTGCTTCGTCCTGTTATGGGACGAAGTTTATTTTTTTATGTGGAGTTGAGCTTATGAAACAACAGTTGGAGGCTATTCGTGCAGCTGCAAAAGCGGCAATTAACGAAGCCCAAAACGAACAAGTAATTGAAGCCCTGCGCGTTCAATACTTAGGAAAAAAAGGCGAGTTGACAGCCATTCTCAAGCAGATGGGAGGCCTCAGTCCCGAAGAACGTCCTATTATGGGCCAGTTGGTCAACGAAGCCAAACAGGCATTAGAAACAAAGATTGCCGAGAAAAAGAAAGCAATGGCGGCCAAAGCAGCTGAAGAAAAACTGAAAGCCGAAACCATCGACGTTACCCTGCCGGGCAAAGCGTCAAAGCCGGGTCACCTGCACCCGTTGACCGGTGTTACCAATGATATGATCGACATTTTCCGTTCAATGGGATTTGACGTTGTCGACGGTCCGGAGGTTGAAACCGACCACTATAACTTCGAGTGTTTGAATGTACCTGCCGACCATCCGGCACGTGATATGCAGGACACCTTCTATTTGGCAGAAAATCTTTTGCTTCGCACGCAGACCTCTGCCGCACAGATTCGTACCATGGAAACCCGCAAGCCGCCGATTCGTGTGGTTTGCCCGGGCCGTGTTTTCCGAGCCGATGAGGTTGACGCAACCCACTCTCCTGTTTTCCACCAAATGGAGGGCTTAGTCGTTGACAAAGGCATTACAATGTGTGACCTGAAAGGTGTTTTGGAGCAGTTTGCCCACGAAATTTATGGGCCGGAAACCAAGGTAAAATTCCGTCCGTCCTTCTTCCCGTTCACCGAGCCTTCGGTTGAAGTTGACGTCACCTGTTCCGAATGCGGCGGTAAGGGTTGCCGCGTCTGCAAAGGTAGCGGTTGGATCGAAATCTTAGGCGCCGGTATGGTACATCCCAACGTGTTGCGTAGTTGCGGTATTGACCCCGACGTTTACAGCGGTTTTGCGTTCGGTATCGGTTTGGACCGAATCACTACTACCCGTTACAAAATCAGCGATATCCGTTTGTTATTTGAAAATGACAAGCGTTTCTTAGAACAGTTTTAAGGAGGTGCGTCGAGAATGAAAATTTCGTTGAATCATTTGAAAACCTACGTTGAAGTAAACGTTCCGGTCGAAGAACTTTGCGACCGTATGGTTATGGCCGGCTTTGAGGTCGAAAGTATTGAAAAGCAGGGCGAGAATATGCGCAACGTTGTTGCCGCACGAATCATCAAAATCACACCGCACGAAAACAGCGATCATTTGCAGATCTGCCAAATGGACGTTGGTAAGGGCGAGCCGGTACAGATCGTGACCGGTGCGCAAAACGTTTTTGAAGGCGCACTTGTTCCCGCCGCTTTAGATGACAGTGACCTGCCCAACGGTATGCACATTTCCGCAGGAAAACTGCGTGGTGTTGATTCTTTCGGTATGCTTTGCTCGGGCGAAGAATTGTGCCTGACCGAAGCCGATTATGAAGGTGCTTCCGTTTACGGTATTTTAATTTTGAAGGATGAATTTGCCCCCGGCACCGATATGCACGAGGTTTTGGGCATGGATGATTATATCATCGACTTCAAAATCACCGCCAACCGTCCCGACTGCAACTGCTTCCTCGGCGTTGCAAAGGAAATGTCGGTCGTTTTGGGTACCGAATTCCATCCGCCCGTACCTACCTATAAGACCAGCGGTGGCAACATCAATGATGATATTTCGATTGAAGTTCGTAACTTTGATCTTTGCCCCCGTTACGTCGGTCGTGTGGTAAAGAATCTGCGCATTGCCCCCTCGCCCGATTGGATGCAGAAAGCCATCATTGCTTCGGGAATGCGCCCGATCAACAACATCGTTGATATCACCAACTTTGTAATGCTTGAAACCGGTCAGCCGATGCACGCATTCAACTACAACGATATTGCCGATCACAAGATTATTGTACGCAATGCCGTCGAAGGCGAAAGCATTACCACGCTGGATGAAAAGGAACATAAGCTGACCCCGGATATGCTGGTTATCGCAGACGGTCAAAAGCCCTCCTGTCTTGCCGGTATTATGGGCGGTAAAGAAAGTGAAATTGAAGACAACACCACCGATTTGTTCTTGGAAGCCGCTAAATTCCGTCGTGACAGCGTACGCCACACCGGTCGTGCACTTGGCATTCGTACCGAAGCCAGTGGTCGTTTCGAACGTGGCATTGACGTCAACAACGTTTCCTTTGCTATGGATCGCGCATTACAGCTCATCGATGAATTGAATGCCGGTGACATCATCGACGGTGTAATTGATTGCAACGAAGGCCTGCCCGAGGATCGCATCATCACCACAACTGTTGCCGATATTCTAGCATTGGTTGGCGTTGACGTCCCGCAGGAGACCGTTTTGGATATTCTCAACCGTTTGGGCTTGACCGCCACTTTGGACGGTGAGCAGTTGACCGTTCGCGTCCCCTCCATTCGTGATGACGTGGAAGGTCGTGCTGATCTTGCCGAAGAGGTTATGCGTATTTACGGTTA
>JAKSQF010000175.1 GCA_024404235.1 Clostridia bacterium
AGACCGTGACCGTGAATTTTTATCGGCTGGACGGCGTGCGTTTGGTCGATCTGCCGGGTTACGGCTATGCAAAGGTGCCGTTCAGCGAGCGTGACCGTTGGTCGGAGCTGATGGAAAGTTATTTCCGTATGGGGCGGGATATCCGTATGACCTTTCAGCTGGTCGACATGCGGCATCCACTGACCGAGTTTGACCACATAATGCTTGACTTTTTAGGGCAGGCGGGTCTTCCCTGCACGGTCATTCTGACCAAAAGCGACAAGCTGAACAAAACCGAGTTTGCCGCACGGCTTACCGACCTGACAGACGCGCTTGCCGAATATGATTTTGTCGAGAAAATCGTACCGTTTTCCGCCACGAACGGCTTGGGCGTGGAAGAAATACGGGAGATTTTAGAGGGTACGCTGTAACCCGAAAGATTTTTAGCGGACGCAATTTTTACAGGTTGCGTCCGTTTTTGCTCAAACGGAAGATACAAATTGTTTCTTAATTAGAGGTGAAATATTTTGTGGTATATAATATTACTTTTTGTGCCCCTCATAATCATTGCAAAATATCTGTCGTCCCCTACAGTAAAAGGCCGTAGAAGCGAGCAAGCCATTGCGCATAAGCTTGATGTTGACAGCATACAGAAGCAGGGCGGTAAAGTGCTGACAAATATCTATATTCCCAAGTCTTCCGGTGATACCGCTGAAATTGATGTGTTGTATATTACAAGCAAAGGACTTCTTGTGTTAGAAAACAAAAACTACGCAGGATATATTTTCGGTAGCGAAACAAATAAACGGTGGACTGTAACGCTGTACGCCGGCAGGGGCAGAGTCGAAAAACATCACTTTTATAATCCGGTTTGGCAAAATCGCACGCATATCAAGTACTTAAAAGAGTATCTTGGCACAAACATAAAATCCTTTTCACTAATCACTTTCAGTAATCGTGGAGAATTAAAAGATATCGACGTGAATCTGTCGGACGTATATGTGTGCAACCACAGAAACCTTTCCGGTGTAGTGAGATGGATATGGAACGAAAACCCCGATGTTTTAACACGCGAGCAAATTGCGGCGATATATTATAAATTGTTGCCTTTGACAAATTTATCAAAAGCAGAACAGCAAACGCATATTGCAAATATTCAAAATCGCTTTAATAATGCAAATATTTGCCCCTCATGCGGAGGACATCTTGTTCAAAGAACCGCAAAAAGAGGACCTAATGCCGGAAATCAGTTTTTAGGTTGCTCAAATTACCCAAAATGTAAATATACCAGAAATCTTTAATATTGGTTTTGCTCCGACAGATGCCTTTGCAATACCTCATCTTGTAAAACAAAAACTTACAAAAGCCACTACCGGCGGAAGAAATTTCTGTCAGGCGTGGCTTTTCTTCTTTCCTACCTTGCCATTTCTGTGTGGCTTACAAGGCAGAATCGTTTTATCCTTGCAAAAACAACGATTTTATAGTATGATAATCATATAAAATATAAAAGGGGAGTTTGGGGATGTATAAAAAAATACCGGCCATTCTGCTGGTAGTGCTGATGCTTTTTGCGCTGACCTCTTGTGGTAAAAAAGAGGGCTCGTTAAAGCTGGGTACTGCAGGTACGGGCGGCAACTATTACAGTTACGGCACAAAGCTTGCCGAAGCCGCCGAAGCGGAGGATCTTACGCTTTCCGTAACCGAAACGGCGGGCTCGGCCGCAAACGTGCGCCTGATTTCGGACGGATATCTTGACTTGGCGCTGGTGCAAAGCGACGTACTGTCCGATGCGATGAAGGGCGAAGGCTCTTTCGAGAATGCGCTTGACGGTTTTCACGTTGTAACCGGTCTTTTCAACGAGGCGGTGCAGGTCGTTACGCTTTCCGCCGACGGGTATGAAAGCGTTGCCGACCTGAAGGGCAAAAAGGTCAGCCTTGGCGAAAAGGATTCCGGCGCATACAAAAACGCGCTCGATATTCTTGCCGCTTACGGTCTGAAAGAAAGCGACGTAAACGCCGTTTATGAGAATTACGAAAACTCGGCCCAAGCGTTAAAGGCCGGTGAAATTGCGGCGTTTTTCTGCACGGCTTCCTACCCGACAACGGCCATCAACACCATTTCGGAGGATTGCCTGCTGAAAATTTTGCCGGTGGACGCCGGCGCTTTGACGGGTGAGCATTACAGCGCCGCAACCATTCCCGCAGGCACCTACAAGGGGATTGATACCGACGTTACCGTGGCGGGGATCCCTTGTGTGCTGATTGCAAACGATAAACTGGACAAAAGTGCAGAAGACAAGCTTGTTTCCATTTTGAAAACGCAAAACGAGGACCTGCAAGAGGTCAGCTTCGGTGTTGCGGTTACCGAAAAGCACGAAGGCACCTTTGTCATTTCGCTGGATATGTATATGACGCTGACGTTGGCGGTTTTGGTGCTTTATCTCGGTAAATATCTGCGCAAAAAAATCAAGTTCTTTGATACCTTCTGTATCCCCGCACCGGTAATCGGCGGTTTGATTTTCGCCATTCTTTCCTGCGTGCTGTTTGTAACGGGCGTGGTGGAATTCGAATTTGACGAAACGATCAAGAACATTTGTATGATCATGTTCTTTACCTCCGTCGGCTTCCAAGCCAACCTGAAGATCCTGAAAAAAGGCGGCTTAAAGCTGGTCATTTTCCTGCTGGTCGTCACAGCACTGATCCTTTGCCAAAACGGTATGGCGGTCGGCCTTGCCCGCTTGCTTGGCATCGACAAATTCATCGGACTTTGCACCGGCTCCATCCCCATGGTCGGCGGTCACGGTACGTCGGGTGCGTTCGGTCAGGTGCTTGAAGATTTGGGCCTTTCGGGTGCAACCACGCTTTGTACCGCGGCGGCAACCTTCGGCCTTGTGGCAGGCTCGCTGATGGGCGGACCCATCGGCCGCAGGCTGATCATTAAAAATAAACTGCTTGAAAAGGTTTCCAACGACGATGCTTCCGTATTGGTGGAAGACGAGAAAAAGCACATCCGTAAATTTTCCATGTATGCGCCGGCCGCTTACCAGTTGAGCATCGCAATGGGTATCGGCACCGTCGTTTCCGAGCTGCTTTCCAAAACGGGAATGACCTTCCCCGTTTACATCGGGGCGATGATCGTTGCAGCTATAATCCGCAACGTCGGTGAATACAGCGGCAAATACACCGTCCACATGGGTGAGATCAACGACATCGGCGGTATCTGTCTTTCGCTGTTCCTCGGCATTGCGATGATCACGCTGAAGCTGTGGCAGTTGGCCGATCTTGCGCTGCCGCTGGTTATTCTGCTTACGGCGCAGACCGTCTTTATGTTCTTGTTCAGTTACTTTGTGGTGTTCAACGTTATGGGTCGCAACTACGATGCGGCTGTTTTGGCGGCAGGTACCTGCGGCTTCGGTATGGGTGCCACGCCGAACGCCATGGCTAATATGCAGGCCATTACCGAAAAATTTGTTCCGTCGATTCAAGCCTATATTTTGGTGCCGATCGTCGGCTCAATGTTTGCCGATTTCATCAACAGTATTGTGATTACGTTCTTTATTAACATCGTGTAAAGGAGACCGCAATGGAAGATAAGAAGATTATTCCGGAAGAAAAAAAGCCGCACGTGGAATTGGACGAGCTGGCGCTGCCGGAAATTAAATTTGATGAAAAGCAGGAAACCGCCGAGGACACCGAGCCAAAAGTCGGCATTGATTATTCCGGCGCCGTTCCCGAAATTCATATCAACTGATCAAAACCGACCCGCCGATTTTTTCGACGGGTCGTTTCTTTTATTGTATAAACGGGGTTTTTAAGACACTGCACCGTAGGGGCCCCCCGAATTCTTGACAAGTGAAAATTGGTGTGGTATTATATGGAATATTTCAAATAATAAGAAAGCAGGCTATTTGAAGATGAAAAAGATTCTTGCAAGCATTCTTTGCATCGTTCTACTGTGTACCGTTGTGCCATTAGGCGCGGTTTCGGTCAGTGCGGCAACCTATTCCGGCACGTGTGGGGATAACCTTACTTGGAGTTACAACACTTCGACTGCTACCCTTACCATT
>JAKSQF010000176.1 GCA_024404235.1 Clostridia bacterium
TTAATAAGCAGGGTTTTACCGTCCAACTCTTGCGGTACGGTGTACTGCGCACGGAACCAGTCGTAACGAAAATCGCCGCCCCAGGTGTCACCCGCTTTTATGACCTGCCAGCCATCCTGCGGCATCGCGGCCGAAAACTTGGCGCGCTCGGCCGGATCGTCCGACGGAGCCGGAATAACGGCATTTTCGCACGAAAGCTGCGCTACGGTATTATACAGATATTTTCTATAAACACCGTACATCCGCTTTACTTTGTCAATTGTTTTTGTGGTATAAACGTCCACAGTTCATCCCCCCTTATTCGTCGCAGCCGAAAAATGCCGCTTCTACCGCCGCACACAGGTAATGATATACCGGCAGGTGCAGTTCCTGGATTTTATAGGTTTCGGTTTCGGGCACACAGATGCAGATATCGGCAACGGTTTTTAACTTTCCGCCGCCCTCGCCGGTAAGACCGATGACCGTAAGACCCAACGCTTTGCCGACCACAGCGGCGGCATACACGTTTTTCGAGTTGCCCGACGTGCTGATGCAAAGCAGAACGTCCTTTGCGTTGCCCAACCCCATCAACTGTTGCGCATACATCAGTTCGGGGTTGACGTCGTTACAAAATGCCGCATTTAAGGCTGTTGCCGACGGCAGAGAAATGGCAGGAACGCCGCCCTGCAGTTGGTCAAGCCATTCATCGCTGATATATTCGGCATTCTTTTTCATTGCCTGCTTTTGTTCGGCGGACAGCGGACGTTTACTTAAAAAACCCTTCATCAGTTCGCCGACGATGTGGTCACAATCGGCACAGCTGCCGCCGTTACCGCAAAGCAACAGCTTGCCGCCGTTTTTATACGCTGCAATTAAGGCGTCCTTTGCCGCTTCGATACTTTGCTTTGCACCGTCCAGCGCCGGATACCGTTCAAACAATTCAACCATAGCTTCCTCCTTATTGCAATGCCGTGGCAATGGCGGCATAGTCCCCGATGCGTTCACCCAAGGTTGCCGCAACGATCTCACAGCAACCGGCGGTACAGCTTAACGCCTCTTTACGGATGATTTCTTCGGCAGGCGCACGCAAAAGGTTTTCAGACCGAGCAAAAATACTGCCCAATACGATGCGCTGCGGATTCAAAATATCTATCAGCACCGAAAGACCTCTGCCGAGGTATTCCCCGCAAAGGCGGTAGACCTCGTTGGCGGTCGGGTCACCGGCATCGGCCGCATCGGCCACCGTTTTGGCAGTAACTTCGGCGCAGGTCATTCCCGGCTTGTAGTAAGCGGGGCATTCCCCCTGCTGGGATTTTTCGAGTGCCAGCGTGTATCCCAATTGTGCGATGCCGCCGCCACTGCAAAAGCCTTCAAACGATCCCACCTTGCCGTAGCCGACCGGCCCCATTTTTTCAAGGCGGATGTGTCCGACCTCGCCGGCGTTACAGTTGGTGCCGTTATAAAGGCGGCCGTCCAAAATTAAGCCTGCACCCAACCCCGTGCCGAAGGTGAGGAAAATCATATTATCACAGCCCTGCCCCGCACCGAATTTCCATTCGGCCAATGCGCAGGCGTTTGCGTCGTTTTGAAGTCGTACCGGCACACCGAAATGTGCCTTGATTTGTTCGACAATGTATACTTCGTTCCACCCAATCAGGTTGGGCGGGCCCAAAATGACCCCTTTTTCGGCATCCAGCGGACCGCCGCAGGAAATACCGATGGCTTCGGGCTTTTTGTCACCGCAAAGCCGATCCGCCAAAGTGATCAGTCGGTCGATCATTTCAGTCGGGTCGACTGAAAGGTCGGTCGCAATTTTTTCTTTTGCAAGCAGTTCGATGCCGCTTTCATCTATTTCCGCCGTAACAACGGCGCATTTTGTGCCGCCGATATCAAATCCCAAAATCATATATTCGTTCCTTTAATTATTCTCTTTCGGTGCAGATTTTCGCGCAAAATCGGGCGGAAAACCGCCGTTATATTTTTCTTCATTATACACAATCGCACCCGATTATTCAATCTTTTTTTACAGTGCAGAAAAGGTCAGTCGTATCCCCTACGGAAATACGGCTGACCCTTATTTTACTTGTTCTTTTCAGAACGCTTTTTATAAATGATAACGCCGGTTTCAATCAAAATGACAATCAATCCGATAATGCTGAACCAAAGGTACTGCATATCAAACGGATCAGCCTTATCCGGCTTGCTCGGATTGACAACGGCCTCGTTTTCAACCGGCTCGTTCGATACGGCTGCCGCCTTAAAGCTTGCAACCAGCTTGATCGGCCCGTTGACGGGGGCGTCCATGTTGTAGTCGGTGCCGTCCTCGTTCAGCCACTTTTCAAATTCGTAGCCGTCCTTGGTCGGAACGTTGAAGACGTTGACGCTTTCGCCGACAAACACGTTGAGGCGTTTATACAGAACGTCGTCGACCATCAAAAGCACCGGATAGGTACGTTTTTCAAACTTGGCACGCAGGTTGACGTCCAGATAAATGCTGTTCAAATCGAAGTTCCATTCGTTGCCGTAGTCGTCGAACCAACCCTTAAAGAGGCGGTCGCCCTTGTCGGCCAATTTGCCGAAGGACTTAACAAGGTCACCGCGGCGCACCTTTTTGGTGCCCAGCAGTTTTTGACCGTCATAGAAGGAGACGGTTCTGAAAATGTCGACGTTGCGGAAGAAACCGGTATTGTCCATACCCTGTAGGAATACTTCGTTGCCTTCCAACGGCATACGGTTGTTGAACTGTTCGTAAACCAGTTTGCCGTCGATATAAACGGTAAAGACTTTGACACCCTTATAGCCGGGGTTGTTCAATACGCGAACACCGACTTCGAAGGTGTATTCCTTGCCGCCCTCAAGCGCCATATCAAAACGTGCGGCCGGCGGTGCATCTACCCCGCTGTTTGCATAAACGTAGATTTCATCGTACTTGGTGAAATACAGCTTTGCAAGGTAGTTTTCGGTCCACACCTGTGAGAAGCTTACCTGCGGACCGTTGAGCATACTCTTGGACGGAACGTATTTGGCCTTAAGCACACGTCCGCCGGTTTCCGCCGTCTTGACGTAGGTATAAGTAGCAACGTTGAATTCGCTGAGCTTTGAGCCGAAATACTGGTCCTTGTTAATGCCGAGGTCACGCAGACTGATGATATCGTAATCATCGAAACTGTACGGTTCAAATGCGGCGGTAACGGTCATATTGCTTGTCACCTTGCCGTTATAGACCTTGCCGTTTACCAGCCAGCCGGTAAAGACGTTACCCGCCTTTTGCGGCGCCGGAATGCTGTCCAGCGTATCGCCGGCCGTTACACGGTAGGTCAGTTTTTCGCCGTCAACGATTGCAGTGATCTTCTTCACGTTGGCAAAATGAGCGTAAAGGCTTAAATTGTCGTACACAAGATCGGTATTCTCATCCCAAAGCTCGCCGCCGGATTTTGCAGTATACCAGCCGGCGAAAGGAACACCGTTCTTGGGTGAAGGATCGGCAATCTTCGGCAACGTGCCGCTGCGCTCGACCTTGACGGTCTGATACAGCTTGTCGCCGTTATATAATTTGACGGTTTTATAAACCGGCCAGTTTTTAAGCCAAGCAGCACCGGTCATACCGTGGAAGTAAATCATATTATCATCCAGCGGTGCCTTTGTGCCGATGTACTGCATAACCGTTTCGCCGTTGATGATCAGCTCGAAGATCTTTTTACCTTCGTAGCCCTTGTTCTTCATCACACGGACCGAGAACTGTACTTTATACTCCTTACCGGACTTTAAGTCAAACGAAATCGACTTATCCGGCGGTGTATTGACGCCACCCGTATAGTAGAGGTGGACCTGCCCGTTGTTTTGGAACCATACACGGGCATAACTGTTGAGATCCCAGTTGTCGGAAATGGCTAACTGCGGACCGTCGCCGTGCTGCATATCGCCGATCGGTTCCAAAATGAACTGGAACAGACGGCCGCCGCTTTTGGCGCGCTTTTCGTAGTTATAGAACGTGTTGGTGTGGTTTAAGATCTTATCCTCTTCAACGCCCAAGTCCTTCAGCGTGATCGTGTCGTACGGTTCGT
>JAKSQF010000177.1 GCA_024404235.1 Clostridia bacterium
CGTTTTCTTCAAAAGCGGTCACAGTGCCGCCGTCGGCCGCAATAACGGTCGCTCCGCTTTTGGCGGCAATATCCACGCCGTTGTGCAGGCGTAAATCGCCGTAGGTGGCAGAGTATTGCAGGGCGGTATCGCTGTGGTGTTTGATGATTTTTCCTTCCAGCGGCAGGGTATAACTCGGTGCGGCCGGTTGCGGTTCTTCGGCAGGCTGGCTTTCCGATTCGTACGGCACTTCCTCGACCGATCCCGCTACGTCGGAGGAAACCGCCGGCGGTTCGGTAGTATCATTATATGAAGAAGTGTTGTCCGAATATGAAACCTGCGGCAGCGGAGCACTTTTCGGCATGGCTTTTTTTATCCGGTTGCCTGCCGTGACCTGCCACAGTACGGCACCGACGGCGACCAGACACAGCGCTACGGCAACGATCAGTCCGCTGCGGCGATTTTTCTTGTGGGGCGTTTCGTAATATTTCATCGCTTTTACTCCTTTTTGTGTGCTGTTTTTATTGTGAACATATAATATTAAAAATATTCGCGACAAAAATTCAAATTTCGTTCACAATAACGTAAAAATTTTAGGTTATACTATAAACGTACTGGGAAGGGAGCCGCACCCCTTTCGGTATGATTTCTCGATATAGAGAAATTTCTCCTCAAACCCCTTAAAACAGGAAGCCGCTGTGTTCTGCACGGCGGTTTTCTGTTTTTGCACATCTGTAAATTGACACGGATATCGCTTGATAGTATAATGTTGTTAATAATTGAGAGGAGCAAAATGATGAAGCACTTGAAAAGAAACGGCATTTTTGCGGTTTTGATAGGTGTACTGCTGTTGTTCACTGTCGGTTGCGGTCAATCGGAAAAGCATAGCAGTCTGTCGAAAAAACGCAACAATCCACAGGTAAAATTCGTTTTGACGGTCGCCACTGTCGGGGATGTTACAGAGGACGGTTTGAATGAAGCAAAAGAAATAATTAAAAATCGGCTTGAAACCCGTGGCGTTAAGCGTGGTAACGTTCGGGTGCAAAATGGAGAGCTTGTCGTTTCGTTTGACCGTGCAAAAAATCAAAGCGAGGATGAGGTGCGCCGGCTGATTGAAAAAATAACCGACTGTAAAACGGTCTGCTTCTGCCGGGGTGAGGATAATCCGATTGACAATCCCGAATCGATCATTCTGCAGGGCTCGCAGGATATTGCAAGCGCCAGCGCCAGTCTTGATGACTACGGTAATTACGCCGTTCAGTTAAAGCTGACCGGTGAAGGTAAAACCAAGTTTTCCACTGCTACCGCCGAAATGGTCGGTCAGCAGATTTCCATTTGGCTGGGCGACGGCGAAACCGCAAAGATGTACAGCGCACCAATGGTCAATGAACGTATTGATGGCGGAATTGCTTCCATCACCGGTGACTTTGACGCCGAATCTGCCGAAGATCTTGCTAATGTCATCAACGGTGGTTCGCTACCATTTCCGATGTATTTAAAGGACGGCACACTGGAAATTAACTAAAAGAAATAAGAACCGAAAAACCGATGAAAAATCATCGGTTTTTCTTTTTTTGCGGAAATATGCGAAAAATCCTTGAAATATCGGCGTAAATGCGGTATATTATATTAGTTAAAAAGGAGGCTTTTTCAATGGCAGATTACTTAAAGATGACTCCGGAAGAACTGCAGCAGGAGTACAAGACCGTCAAGGCCGAGTACGAAAAACTGCGTCAGCTTCATTTGTCGCTGGATATGTCGCGCGGCAAACCGGGCTTTGATAATATGGATCTGAGTGAAAAGATGTTCGATATGGTCGGAAACGGCACCGGTTTCAAAAGCATTACCGGTATCGACTGCCGTAATTACGGTGGCTTGGACGGCCTGCAGGAGCTGAAAAATCTGTTCGGTGAAATTCTTGAAATGTCCCCCGATCAGATGATCGTCGGCGGCAACTCTTCGCTCAATATGATGTTTGATACCATCGCACAGGGTATGACCCACGGCTTGGGCGGTGCGCCTTGGGCGACCGTTGCCGACCGCAAGTTCCTTTGTCCCGTTCCGGGGTACGACCGTCACTTCGCCATTACCGAATACTTCGGTTTTGAACTGATCCCGATCCCGATGTCCGAAGAAGGACCGGATATGGATATGATCGAAAAAGCAGTGCAGGATCCGTCGGTGAAGGGTATTTGGTGTGTGCCGAAGTACGCCAACCCCGAAGGCATTACCTACAGCGATAACGTGGTGCGCCGTATGGCCGGCTTAAAGCCCGCCGCCAAGGATTTCCACATCTTCTGGGATAACGCCTACGTGGTACACGATTTATATGACGAGGGCGATAAGCTGCTCAATATTTATGAGGAATGTGTTAAGGTCGGCAATCCCGATCTGCCCATCATCTTCGCTTCAACCTCTAAAATCACCTTCCCGGGTGCCGGCGTTGCGGTTGAAGCCGCCAGCCCCAACAACGTGGCAATGTTAAAGGGCAGAATGAAGTATCAGACCATCGGGCCGGATAAACTCAACCAACTGCGCCACGCAAGAATGTTACATAATTTAGCCGAACTGAAGGAGCACATGAAGGGTCACGCCGCCATTTTGCGTCCCAAGTTCGAGGCAGTGCTTGCCGAGATGGATAAGCAACTTGCGGGCACGGGCGTTGCCCACTGGACCAAGCCGCGCGGCGGTTATTTCATCAGCCTTTACGTAATGTCGGGCTGTGCCAAGCGGGTAGAGGAGCTTTGCGCCAATGCCGGTATGGTGCTGACACCGGCCGGTGCGGCCTATCCGTACGGCAAGGACCCTGCCGACAGCAATCTGCGTATTGCACCGTCCTATCCGTCCAAGGCGGATATCGAAATCGGCTCGGTCGTTCTCTGCACGGCGGTGCGTCTTGCGGCACTTGAAAAATTGCGCGCAAAGGCGTAAATATTGCACCGCACAAGCATTTTTGGTCGAAATTTCTGCAAAATCACACATTTAGATTGACTTTGTCGGAAATTTTAGGTATAATATCACAATAGCAACAAAGGTAGGAGGATTTGTAAATGAAATCCAAAAGAGTAGGTAAGCCGATCTTTTTTGTGGTTATGATTCTGATCGTTGCACTTTCGTTTGCGGCATTCTTCGGAATTCACGACTACTACGGCGATACCCGTAAAGTTTATATCAAAGGTGCTGACGATATCCGTTGGGGTATTGATATCAGCGGTGGTGTTGAGGCTGTTTTTGAACCCGACGTGGGCAACAAAAACATCACGGATGCCGATATGGAAGCGGCACAGAACATCATCGAAAAGCGTTTGAACGACCGTAAGATCACCGATCACGAGGTTTACATCGATAACGCTCAGCATCAGGTCATCGTTCGTTTCCCGTGGACTGCGGGCGAAAGTGATTTCGACGCTCAGGCCATGGTCGATAAGCTGTCGGCATCGGCCATCGTTTACTTCTGTAAGAATGAAGATAACCCGATGGAAAAAGCCGATTCGATCATCCTGCAGGGCTCGCGCGACGTTGCAAGTGCCAGCGCCGGTGTTGATAACGACGGTAATTACGCCGTTCAGTTAAAGCTGACCGGTGAAGGTAAAACCAAGTTTTCCACTGCTACCGCCGAAATGGTCGGTCAGCAGATTTCCATTTGGCTGGGCGACGGCGAAACCGCAAAGATGTACAGCGCACCGAAGGTCAATGAACGTATTGATAACGGCGTTGCTTCCATCACCGGTAACTTTGACGCCGAATCTGCCGAAGATCTTGCCAATACCATCAACGGCGGTTCGTTGCCGTTTGCATTGCAGTCCGACGGCGGTAAGCTGCAGATTATCTCGCCGACCCTCGGTAAAAACGCATTGCACGTTATGGTCGTTGCAGGTTCCATCGCCTTTGCGGCTGTCTGCTTGCTGATGATTTTGCGCTACCGTCTGCACGGTGTCATCACTTCGTTGGCACTGCTCCGTCAGTTGGACGGCTCCATCGCCTGCATTTCCGGTTGCTTCCCGAATGCTTCCAGCATTACGCTGACCGTTGCCGGTCTCGCCG
>JAKSQF010000178.1 GCA_024404235.1 Clostridia bacterium
CGAACAGCGCGTATATGTTTACAGTGCAAACGGTGTCAGCCCGGCAGAACGTTTTGACAGCATTGAAATGGCAGGGGCCGGTCATATCGTAAACGGCTCTGCTATTAAGAATGTTACCGTTGAAAATCTGTGCATTAAGTACGGCGGTGAACACGGTATTTCCTTGAGGGCCGGTGTTTCTGCTCTCAACAATATCGGTATCCGCAACTGTGAAGTCGGCTTCATCGGCGGTTCGGTTCAGAACGGTTCTGAAACCCGTTACGGTAACGGTATCGAAGTTTGGAAGTCCTGCGACGGCGTGACCATTGAAAACAACTGGGTCTACGAATGCTATGATGCCGGTATTACCCATCAGGGTAGCGCTTCGCCGGTACAGCAGAACATCACCATTCAAAACAACTTGGTAGAATACTGTGCATACAGCATTGAATACTGGGTACGTCAGAGCGAAGACGGCGGTTATGATTCCTATACTGCAGGCGGACAGCTCAAGAACATTTCCTACACCGGAAATATGCTCCGCTTTGCAGGTTACGGTCACTTTAAGCCCGGCTGGCGTTATGGTGAAGGCCATCACGATCCTGCTGAATCCCGCTATCATAAGGATTGGGATCCGTACTTCTGGGGCTCCAATGCAGTTGCCGTTGCTCATATTACCAGTTGGCCGTATGACTATAACTGTGATAACTTTGTTATCTCCGACAATATTATGGATACCTCTTACGGCTCAATCTTCTATGGTTATAACCTGAACGACGGTTCGTTGAATGCTTCGATCCAAGACAATACTTATGTATATCTGGAATCGTCAACTGCGCATATTTCCAACACGCAGAATAGCATTAAGACCTACGTAACTCCGGCAGACGCAGACGATTTTGCCGATCTTATGTGGGAATACGACGATAATCCGACCTGCTTTTACGTTCAGTAATTGTTAAGAGCTCTTTCGCCATCGGGGTCGCTTGACCCCGATCGGCGGCACTTTTCCGTATTCCGTTTTTGAAATCTATTGCGGAACTCATCGGATATTTCGATGTCCTATTGAAAGGAAAAAAACAAACCTATGAAAAGAATTTCAGAGAAATTTTTGGCAATCGTTTTGGCTGTCTGCATTATCGGCGCCGTAATGGTACCGATCGGTGCGGCTTTAACCTCTGTTGCTGCAGGGGAAAGTGATCCGGCTTACGAGTTGGATTTCAGTGCTTGTACCAACGATGCCGGAAATGTGCGTCTTGTCGGTGGTGCTAACAGAACCGGTGCCATTGATATTTCGTTTGACTATTATGTTCCTTCGACCGGAAAGGTTCATGTTAAAAACTATTCCGGTACAAAGGCCGAATATGGCACCTTGACAAACGGCGTTCGATCCAAATTTGCTAAAACAATCAACAACGATGGCGGTTTTATTCTCGGTATCAACCAAGAAGCTACCGGAAATACGGGTGGCAAGGTTTATATTTGGAATTTGACTGTTAAGTTTGACGGTGCTGATATCACGATAAAAACCAGCGCACAAAGCAGTGCAAAGGTGAAAGCGATTACTGTTGCCGATCTGCCTTCTGCTCCGGTTGCGCTGGATAATCAAGATCGCAATACCAAGGTAATCAAGCTTACCGGTACAACGGCTAACGCTTTCTTTGCAAACCGCTATATGGATATGTCCAACGGAAGCCATACCTACGGTATTTCGTTTGATTATTATCTTGCAAGCGGTGCGGCAGGTGTGCGTGACCTTGAAAACAATGCAAATGTTTCCGACTCGGTGTTGAAGTCTGCTTCGCTGGCCGATGGTGTTCATCGGTTCGAAGGTACTTACACCAAAGACGCATACTCCGTCCGCCTTGGCATTCAGCAAACCAGCGGCGCTAAGCTGGAACTGTATGTTGCCAATATGGTCGTTACTCGTGACGGTGTAAAGGTGACCCGCGCCGAGGATATTATGGTCGGCTTAAGCAGAGAAGACGTCACCGTTGGCGACGTTGCATTCCCGGGTACGGTCAATGCCCTGAAGGTTTCTGCTACCGATGATTCCGCTACCGCCGTTGTGCTGTATCAAAACGATTCGGCTTTGGCTGATAGCGATGTCATTGATATTTCGTTCAAGTATTTAGTATCCGGTAAGACGGATAAAGCTATTGTCGTCAACAACCCCGGCGACGGCGCTGCAAAACTCGGCGATTTGGATACCGATGCTGTTTTGGAATATCACAAAAAGCTTAGCAAGGCAGACCTTGGTGACGGTGCCGTTAAAATTGCGGCTCAGCTTGAAAAAGGTGCCGAGGGCGACCTTTATATCTGGGATTTGAAGATCAAGGACGGTACCGGTAAGTGGTTGGAATATCCCACCGTAACCGAAGCTGCTGCAAATGCCGCTTCCGATAAGGTGACCACGGTCGTTTATGATGATATTCCGGTGCCTACGCCGATTTATCACTTGGTAACCAACGTTCCGTATACCTCGCTGCACGATACTTCTGTTCAGACCTCTGCCGGTACCTACCGTGTCAAGTTTGAATACTATATGGCCAACGATAACTTTGTTGAAGTCGGTGAATCCATCGAGTGGATGGGCATTAAGGATGGTGTCGCTAAGCGTAGCGCTTTGTTGCAGGGACATCATTTCTTTGACGGTACGGTTGAAATTAAGAAGAACCGTTCTATCGTGTTTGCCGTTATGTCCCGTGATAATTTGGACACCGATGTTTACGTAAAGGATTTCCGTATTTATCAGATCAAGGAAGACGGTACCGAGGTTCGTTTAGACAACAGTACCATGGAAATTTATCATCCGGATGTTAAGGATGATAAGGGAGCTATCACAGAAGAGCATTATACCGAAGATGCTCCGACAGTGCCGCATTTCCCGCAGGATGAACAAGGCGATGATCCTGGTAGCGATGAACCGCAGGAAATCCCCGTTGAAAATCAACTGATGCTGGTTCAAGAAAATGGTAAGCTTGAATATAACCAGCTTTTCCAGTGGATCGGTATGGATTACAGCGGTCACGAAGTAAAAGAAGGCGATCGTTATAAATTCTCGTTCGATTATTACTGTGAGCCGGATGATAAAGATCTCGGTGTTGCCACTAAGTTGCTCGGCGTTATTCGTTGGCCTTCCGATGCAAACCATAAGGACAGCACGGCCTTTGATGCCGCAGGTAACCTGTTGAGAAATGAAGACGGCGACTATTATGATCCGCTGTTGAATCCGAAGGCCGGTAAACATAAGTTCTCGCAGGAATTTACTGTTCCTGCCGAATGTGATCGGTTCTTGGTCGGTATTCAAACAACCGACTCGGATGGTGCCGGAAAGGTTTATTACTGGAATTTCAGCGTAATCGATTTGGAAACCGGTAAAGAACTGCTGACCAGAGGCGTATTTGAAAATCCGTTGGATACGGCATGGTCTCGCTACATCAGCGGTGAAGGCATCGGTGAAGGAAAGATGGGTCGTTGGGGTGTCAGCAAAGACTCCAATGACGGTCACGGTGCTTACTACTTTGTACCGTACGATGCGACCAAGGCGGCCAGTCAGGAAACTGATCCCGGTGAAAGCGGTGGCGGCGGAACTACCGATGATCCGTTCGCTGATGACGGAGATGGCGACGATGAAGACATCGACCTCAATCAGGGTGAAGCCAACTTCGATAACAACGACGACGGTGACGATTACGGCGATGACTACGGCGATGACGGTGAGGGCGAATATATTTATATTCCCGGCGATGAAACTACTGCCGAAAGCGGTGGCGTAGACGTTATTGAAACCACCGTTTACCGTACACGCAAAAGAACTGCCATCTTTGAAAACCCGATGGATATGTTCTGGCTGATCGTTGCTATTGTTGAGGCTGTTTTGCTGGTCGGTTGCATTGCTACCGGAACGATTCTGATTATCAAAAAGAAGAATAGACAGTAATTTTCCGTCTTAACTTTTTCATTTAATATTTACTGCCCACCCGTTCTTGCGGGTCGGCCGTAAGCAAGTTTGTCCGATCTTCAAATGCTTGAGACATGTCT
>JAKSQF010000179.1 GCA_024404235.1 Clostridia bacterium
AAGGTTTTGGCACTTATATTAGCCTTGGTGCTTTTCTTTGCCTGCGGTGGATTGACCGGATATTTGTTATGGGGAAGAAGACCCGTCAGCAATAATGTGGCGAACAGCACCGCTGCAACCAATCGAAAGGATCTGTACGGCTCTGCCGACGTTGATTTAAGCAGTAAACCCAAGGATACCGACGAAATGACCGCCGCGGAGGTTTATGCAAAGGTGAATCCGTCTGTTGTCGGTATTCGGGTATACAACGCCAACGGTGCCGGCGCCGATGCGACTGGTGTGATTTATACAAAAGACGGTTATGTGATTACCGACGATCATATTTATGCCGACGTCGGTGCGCCGAGATTCAGAATTTATATGTACGACGGTACAGAATACGATGCCGATTACGTTGCCGGTGATAAGGTCAGCGACTTGGCTGTTCTGAAAATCCGCAAACCCGGTAAACTGCAACCGGCGACCTTCGGTAATTCCGAGCAGGTCGTTTGCGGTGAAAATGTTGTTGCCATCGGCCGACCGACCGAAGCAACTGCCGCTGCCAGCATCACCAAGGGTATTGTTTCTTCGCCGTCACGCCGTGTTAAAACCACTACGAACTATTCGGCACGGATGATTCAGACCGATGCGGCAATCAATTCCGGTTCTTCCGGCGGTGCACTGGTCAATATGTACGGTCAGGTTATCGGCATCACCTCAAACAAAATGCCGACTACCAGCGGCTATGAGGGGACTGCTTATTCTATCCCGACCAAGACGGTTAAACGCATCTGCGAACAGTTGATTTCAAAGGGTGTCGTAAAAGACCGTGCGAAAATCGGCATCACTTATACGATGATTGATTCTGTCACGGCCGCTGTCGGAAAGTACAGCGTAGTGGGCTTGTATATCAGTGAAGTCGGCAAGGATTCTGATTTGTACGGCAAGGTCAAGGAAGGGGATATCATTACCCACGTCAACGGTACTGAAGTGACCGATGACGATATAGTCCTTGATCTGATCGAAGATTCCAAACCCGGAGATCAGATCGAAGTAACCGTTTTGACGGGAAAGACAAGCAAAAAGTTTAAAATCAAATTGATGGAAAACGTCGGTGAATCCAGTTATTCCGAGGCGATAAGCGATTTGCCCGACGATAAGGATACTGACGGAAAATCCGACGATGACGGAACGTTTGATTTCCCCGACGGTGAATGATTGAAACACGCCCGATACGATTTGTATCGGGCGTGTTTTTGTCGTTATCCGTGTTCCAATCGTTTGCGAAGCTTTTGCAGTGCCGCTTTTTCGATACGTGAAACATAGCTGCGGGAGATATTCAGCTTTGCGGCAATTTCCCGCTGCGCCAACTGTTCTTTTCCGCGCAGACCGTAGCGCATTTCCAACACGGCAATTTCCCGTTCGTCGAGTTCCGTATCAAACAGCAGACCAAGTCGTTCCAATTTGATTTTTTTGTCGATTTGTTCGGAAACGTCATTCTCGTCGGCGATAACGTCGATCAACGTTAAGGCGTTTCCGTCGCGGTCGGTGTCCAACGGGTCGCTGATATAAACGTCCTGTGCGGTTTTTCGCGTATTTCTGAAATACATCAATATTTCATTTTCAATACACCGCGCCGCATAGGTCGCTAACCTTATGCCGCGGTCACCTTTGAACGTATTTACCGCCTTAATTAACCCGATCGTTCCGATTGAAATCAGGTCCTCCGGCTCGCAGCCGGAAGCATAATACTTTTTAACGATGTGTGCAACCAAGCGCAGATTGTGCTCTATCAGGCGATTTTTTGCATTTTCGTCACCATTTTTATATTCCTCCAGCAGTTTTTCTTCCTCTTTTGACGAAAGCGGGGGCGGGAAAGATCCTGCTCCTGTAACGTGAAGCGCCAGATAGTAAAGACTGCCGGCTATTTGTAAAAATAACTGCCAAAACATAAAATCCCCTCCGCAAGAATTGTATGCTGAAAACAGCTTGCTTGTTGACGGATTTTCAAAGGTTAAAAAACGGTTACAAAAGTCCTGAAAGGTTGACAAATAGGGGATTTTTTGATACAATAACTATAATTATATAGTGGATTATTATGGATAATTATATGAAAGGGGAGATTGTTACGGTTGCAAGTATGACCGGCTTCGGTAGAGCTAAACAGACAATCGGTGACTTTGATATTACGGTTGAAATCAAATCGGTTAATCATCGCTATTTTGAATTTTCATCCCGACTGCCTCGCGGCTGTCAGTATTTGGATGAGCGTCTCAAATCTTTTTGTCAGCAGAAAATTTCACGCGGCAAGACGGAGGTTTCCGTTTTATTGGAAAACCGCACAGCCAATGCGGTGGAATTGGAAATTAACCGGGCTTATGCCGATGCTTATATTGCTGGACTGAAAGAGTTGGCAAGCGCATATAAGCTGAAGAATGACGTAAAAGTTTCATCTCTTGTCGGCTTGCCGGAACTGTTTTCTGTCAAGCGCCACGAAGCGGATGAAGAGGCTGTGACCAATGCGGTTTTGACGGTGGCCGAGGAGGCTGTTTCAAACTTTATTGCCATGCGTGCCACAGAGGGCGAACGCCTGAAAAAGGATGTGACCGGACGTTGTGACGCAATTCTTGAAATGGTGGCGTTTGTTGAAGAACGTTCGCCGAAGACGGTGGTCGAATACCGTGAGCGTATCGAGCAGAAAATTCGTGATTTGCTGGGTGACACGCAGGTGGATGAACAGCGCTTATTGACCGAAACCGCCATCTTTGCCGATAAGATTGCCGTTGCGGAAGAAACCGTGCGTTTGCGCAGTCACATCAAGCAGCTCTGCACTTTATTGGAAAACGGCGGTGCTGTAGGCCGCAAGGCTGATTTCATCGTGCAGGAAATGAACCGTGAAACCAATACGATCGGCTCGAAAGCGCAGGATCTTGAAATCAACCGTACCGTGGTGGATATTAAATCCGAAATCGAGAAAATCAGAGAACAGATACAGAATTTTGAATGACCCTTCGGAAAGGAAAACTCTATGAAACTTGTTAATATCGGCTTCGGAAATATGGTTTCGGCAAATCGAATGATTGCCATTGTCAGTCCGGAATCCGCCCCGATCAAACGAATCATTCAGGATGCCAAGGAGCGCGGAACTTTAATTGACGCGACCCACGGCAGAAGGACCCGTGCCGTCATCATCACCGACAGTGACCACATTATCCTGACCTATTTGCAGTCGGAAACACTGGCAAACCGAATGACCGAGGATGACGTATTGGAAGATGAGGAGGACGACGATGAATAAAGGAAGTTTGTTTATTATTTCCGGTCCTTCCGGAACAGGCAAAGACACCGTTTTGTCCGAAGTATTCGCGGCCGAGCCGGAACTGCGTTTTTCGATTTCCTCCATCACCCGACCGATGCGAGCCGGTGAAGTTGAGGGTGAAAAGTATCATTTCATCTCGACGGAAGAATTTGAAAAGTTACTGGATGAAGATGCTTTTTTGGAGCATAATACCTACCTCGGCAATTACTATGGCACCCCGAAACAGCCGGTGCTTGACTGCATTGAAAACGGTGAGGACATCTTCATTGAAGTTGATGTAAACGGTGCACGGCAGATTTTGAATAAAATGCCGCAGGCAGTCAGTATATTTATATTGCCGCCGTCGTTGGAGGTGCTGAAAAGCCGTCTTTCGAAACGAGGCACCGAAACCCCCGAACAGTTGGAAAAACGTTTGGGTGAGGCTCTGCGTGAAATTCGCTGTGCCGATATGTACGATTATGCGATCGTCAACGATAAATTGGAAGATGCCGTTGCCGATACTTTAACCGTGATACGTTCCGAACGTCTGCGGGCAAGCCGCCGGACGGACGAAATTCGTAAATTAACCGAAAATCTTTAATATTGAAAGGATAAATGATTATGTTAAACCCTTCTATCGGAAAATTGATTCAAAATTATGACAACCGTTACCGTTTAGTAATGGACGTTGCAAACG
>JAKSQF010000018.1 GCA_024404235.1 Clostridia bacterium
GACACCGTTTGCACTGTAAACATATACGCGCTGTTCGGACTGATTGTACCAGAAATCAAGGTCATCGTACGGATAAACGCCGCCGGCATATACATAGTTGGCATCCACGTAACGGGATTTCAGCTTATTGCCCATTGCGTCACCGTTATCGTAGATGATGTTACCGATATCGACTGTTTCAGGCGTTGCGCAATACCAAATATCCTTACCCGCAACACGCGTCCAGGTTTCATTCGCATAATCCTTGGCGCTACCGAGGATCTTCGGCTTATCGCCGTTACCGTAAGCACCGTAGGAAACGTTGCTCTTAAGAGTCAGGTGGCCGCGGAAGGTGCTACCGCGTTCAAACAGGACGACGGACGTACCGGAGTATTTCTTGCTGTTGACCTTTTCAAGGGTCTTCCACGGTGTCTTCGGAGAAGTACCGTTATTGGAGTCGCTGCCGTTTTCGGAAACGTAATAAACAGCACCGAGTGCACTTGCCTTAAACTTACTGTCAGAGCTCATAACGATTGATTCACGCATTTCGTCTGCCTGAGCGTCAAACCGGCTGGACATATTGCCTGCCTTGATTTGCGTGTAAAAAGTACCGAGAATGATCTTTTTGATCAAAATTACGTCTGCACCGTCGATGCCGGTATCGCCGTTAACGTCTGCGTTGGTGGTAACCAATGCACCGTCTGCATCGGCAATGTGTTTCTTTACACGAACCAAGTCAAGAACGTCTACCTCCCCGCTTCTGTTCGCGTCACCGGCCAAGACCGGAATCGGAATATCGGCAGATTTTACACGCGTAACGGTAACACCGGGAGTACTGTCAGAGGAGTCACTGAAAACTTCTTCCCCGTCAATATAGAAATGGTAGTTCCAAATGTAAACAACAGCTCTCGGCGGGGCGACTTCGTCTCCATCGTGCTTATGAGCATTATTCTGAATTGCAGCGGTAATGGCGTTCGTATTCGCGCCACCCCAGTTCTGCAACGGACCAACGAAAGTACCGTCAAACGAGCCAACACCGGAAAAGGTATCGGTTCCGTCTTCGCGGAAATAATGGTTGGTGCCGTCCGCGCCTTTTGCACCGGAACTTGCAGTTACCATAACTTCGGCATTCTTAGTGGCAACGTAGTAATCAAAGGTTACACGAGCCGTTGGAGAACCGCTGGTCGGGAAACTGTAAAGAACCATCGGAGCAAAGGTCGGATAGTCATTGCCCGTGCAGGTGGTGAAGTCAATCTTATAAGCATCGTAGATCGGAACTTCTGCCAACGGAACAGCTTCATAAGAGGCGGAACTATCACGAATTTCATCAAAGACTTCTTCGCCGGCCTTTTTCACGCTGATGTTCCAAATGTAGACCTCGTTTACAGCGTTAAAAGCATTATACATGGAAACAGACGGGCCGAAATAACCGGCAGGAGATTTAGAGCCGTCCATGGTCAATGTACCGGTAAATTTATGCAGACCGGCTTTCAAATCACGAACGCCTGTAACGTTATCCAAAATATCGCCCTGCGGCCAGCTGGTAACGTAATAAACATTTTCGTTGGTGCAGTAGTAGTCGAAGGATACTTCATATTGCGTACCTGCTGCCACACCGTTTTCGGTGTAAAGAATCAGGTTGGAATATGCGGCACCACCCGTGATCTTATAAGCAACGTCGCCGCTGTCGGTCTTGGGGGTGTAGTTCGGGTCGGTCTTCGGAACAGCGGCCAAGGAAGCCGTAGCGCCGTTATCGGTTGTTACCTTCAACGAAGGATCGGTAACAGCCTGTTCGTATACGACCTTGCCGTTGGAATCCTTCAAAACGATATTGTCAAAATAGCCTTCGAAACCGGCGAAAACATAGAATTTCAACTGAACAGCAGTGCTTTCGGCCGTAAAGTTACCACAGGAAGCACGGAACCATTCACCCTTCGTGAACAGACCGCCGTCGGTGGAAAGCCAGCCCATCGCATATTCTTTATTACTGTCCTTTACTCGGAAATTGAAAGTCGGGTTAGTGGGACGGAAATCCTTTGCATAGATCGAAGCTTCCAAAGTATAGGTTGCGCCGACCGTACAGGGAATTTCTTCGCTGAAAGTGAAGGTGGCAAACTCAGACTCAATGGATTTAGCATTGAAATAAACGCCGAAATCACCGTCAATAACGGGATCTTCCGGATCCTCAGGATCTTCGGGATTCTCGGGGTCTTCAGGATCCTCAGGTTCAGCATTAGGATCAAAGGTATCGTCAGCCGTCGGTACCGGTGCGGCATAACCGACAGCACCATTGCTAACTTCAACCTCAATAGCAGATTCAACCGTCTGGGTATAAATCACTTCACCGGTAGCAACTTCTTTAACAACGATATTGTCGAAATAACCGGAGAAATTCGGCCATACATAGAAACGAATATGACCGTTGGAATCGGTTGGGGTAAATTGACCTGCATTTACACGGGTCCAACCGTTCTGGGCAATTTCACCATGTGTGGTAGAAAGCCAATTCATCACATAATCGGTCCACGGATCGCTGTTGCCTACACGGAAATTGAGCTGCGTGTCGCCCTTTTGGTCTAACGTTTCGCCGTAAATAGAAACCTCAACACTGTAGGTTTTACCGGCTTCGTACGGAATTTGATCACGCAAAGAAACGGTAGCAAATTCCTTACCTGCCTGCAAGTTGCTTTTGTTAACGTTTACGTAAATACCGTAATCAGCTTTACCGGGACGCATAGCATCGGCGCCCAAAGCATCGTCAACATCCCAAATGGTCAACTTCGAAACGGTGGCAGAAGTGCCGCCGCAATCGGTTGCGTAGGTGATTTTGCCGGCGTTGTTATCGACGTAACGAATGCTCCAAACATAAGCTTCAAAAGCATCGGAGCTTGTAGAAATAAAGCCAATATAATGCTGCTTGCCGGCTTCAACATCCAACGTTTTGGAATAATGACCCTGCGCACCGGCATTGTAGAACTCGTTTGTTCCGTCAACTGCACCATTGCTGTTGGCAACCTGCGCCAAGGCACGGCCGGATACAACGTAGTAATCAAATTCAAAGGTTACATTACTGTTTACAGCCGGGCTTAAAATCGAAGCTTCGGAAGAAGTGTTGTAACCGTTCCATGCGGCAGAGCTTTCTACCTTGAAAGCATCAAATGGAATGCCGCCGAAGGTAATGTAATCAAGGAATGCACCGTTTTCACGGATGGTGGGAGCAATTTCCTCACCGTTTTTGAAGATTTTTACATTCCAAAAATACAACTCATTGCCAAAATCATAATCCTTGCGTAAAGCAATGGAGGGCGCAACATAATTCTGCGTTAAGGTAACGTCACCCTCAAAATGGTGGATACCGGGCAAAATTCTGCAGGCCGTTTCGGCATCGTTATCGCAGGTAGCCATAACGTCTTTATCGCCGATTTTACCGGTCAAATAAGATTCGGTATAGTATGCCGAACTATCAGATCCGGTGTAGAAATAATCGTACGAAACGGTCATGACATCGCCTGCGTCGAAAACGTCACCGCTTTCGTACAAGACGATACCCGAATACTGTAAGCCATCCATAATATGGTAGGCATACGCACTCGGAGCCAGTTGTGTTACTTCGTCTGAAATGTAGGGTGTACTACCTGCGGCCGAGGATACGATCGTTCCCAAGCAGGCAAACACACTAAAAATCATACAAAGCGCTAACAGGACGCTAAGAAGTTTTTTCATAATGTTTACTCCTTTCAATATAACTGCAAGGCACAAACGCCTTTAAGTCCGTTAAAAAAGTCGATTACTTACCGTTGACAAATTTAATCCCCTTCGGATGGGGGTCAATCATTTCAATTTCCGATTTCATAACCTCATAGGAGTTCGGACGCGTTGCATTGGCCGAGCCAAGCGAACCGTTACGTGCGTAAACCGCCGCATAAAACAGGCCGTTTGCATCCGGTTTTGAACCCGGAGTCAACGTTGTGTCAACCGGATAAACCGCACTTGTTTGCAGGCAATAATAGTTACCTACAAGCGGATAACCGGCACTGTGAATCGTCTTCTCACGAGCTTCGGCACGCTCACCCGGAATAGTCGGTTCCTGCAGAGTGACGGTTTTACCGGCAATCAAATAGCGGGCAGACGTATCAAAATAGTTGCCTGTTACCTTGAAATTGACCATTTCACAAGGATGTTGCCATGCTTGAAGGGTAGCGGTACCGCCTCTGGTAGCACTCTTACCGCCGGTACGCTTTTCATTCGGGAACAAACCGTAGCCGGAGAAACGCACCATATTGTTTGAAATCGTCAAATTGGTGGTTTGGCCGTTTAGGTTGAAATATTCAATACCGTAGTTAGTATATTCAACAAGGTTACTGTCAATCAGAATATCCTTCATAATGCTGCCACCGGAAGAACTTTGATACTGCGGCGTTATGCCGGTGTCGAAGCATTGATAAGTCCAACAGTTTTGGACCTTGATATTGCGGCAGCTGGACCAAAACTGGATCGCATTGCCGTAACGGATCGAGTTTGCACCGCTACCGAGCAGACAACCACCGATAAAGCCGACTTCACAACCGCGGATGGTAATGTTCTGTGCACCCTCGTAAAAGCTGATGCCGTGTTCCCCACCGTACTTGATACAAAGGTTTTCGATGGTGATATTTTTAGCACCCGGCTGAGAATCCAAAACGTGGCCGTCGCCGGCAAATTCGATGCTTTTATAAACCTTGCCCGGATTGCCGCCTTCAGAGTACAGATACACGTAATGGTTTTTGTAACAAAAACCGGGATTGCCGTCTGCGACATTACCAAAGTTCTTTACGTCACCGATTTCAAAGAGCATATCGGCGGCTTTTTCACCGTTGTTGAAAATAATGGCCCCGATTGCCCCCTGCTCCGAAGGAACGGAAATCTTCCAGACGTTGGTATCGTGTTTTTCCCACAGGGACGGGTCGGCATAGTTTTGCAGACTACCGTAAATACAAGGCTTTTCGCCGGTACCGTATGCACCGAGCGAAACACCGCTTTTCATCGAGATGTTGCCACGGTAAACGCCGCCGCGCTCAAACAGAACAACGTCACCCGAACGAGCCTGACGGTAAGCCGCGGTAACCGTTGCAAGCGGCGCTTCTTTTGAAAAGCCGTTGTTCACATCGTCCCCACGATAAGAAACGTAAAGCGTGTTGTGTCCCGCCGCGGCCTTCAAAGTATCCTTCGTATTACGGATCTTGTTGCGCAAAGCGGTAGCTTCTTTATCGTACGGACTGCTCATTCCGCCAAACAGAACGGAAGCATCCCCGACATAGGGCTTTTCGAAATTGCCGGTATGAATTATGGCAGCATCGCCGCCGGTATTTTGGTTACCATTCTGATTGTTAGAGGTATGCGTCTTGTTGCCCGCCGGTTTATACATCGTATAACCGTCGGTGGTAGTAATGAATTCGCCATCAATATGACTGGTGGAAACCTTTGAACCGTTTACAGCCATTTTCGTCCTAATTTCCGCCGGTTTGCTTTCGCAAGCCGTTGCACCAAACACAAAAAATGCTGCCAGTAAAAAAGCCGAAATGCGTTTTTTGTTCATATCAATTCCTCTCCGTTCACATAGAAACGAACTGCCTTTGGCTGACTGTCCACCAATAGGACCTGCTGTAAAAATTCCTCTTTACTCTTTGCGTGGTACGGTGTTTTGTTATCCCAATAGACCGATGCGCATTTTTCACCGCAAATATCCTGATAATACGAATTGTTACGAATAATCAAATCCGCACCTTCGGCCTTTGGATTACCGATATAGACGAGATACCAATCGGAATTTTCCAAAATATTATCTTCAATTACAAAGTTTTCGGACCAGTTATCGTACCACCAGCCGCAAATCGCCGAATTGGCATCCGGATTGGGGCGTTGCTTCCCCCACCCGTAACCGACATTGCGAATGATGTTGCCTTTATAATGAATATTCTTCATCAAGCTGTCTTCGCCCTCACGGACAAAATATTCAATACCGTAACAACAGTCTTCAATCAAATTGTTATAGATCGAAATGTTCTCTTGTTGGCCGGATTGACCCTGATGCGTAATGCCGGTATCGTAGACTTCACGGATATAGCAGTTTTCAACTAAAAAACCGTTTCCGTTTTCCCAAAGTTCAATCGCATTACCGTAACGCAGGCTACCTAAAAGATAACTGCCGCCGATCCACTTGAATTCGCAACCGCGAATAGAGATATTATCAGCTACTTGACCGGTAGCTATACCGTGTCCACCGGTATAGCGGATATCCAAATTCTCAATCACAACATCGTGAACACCATACCCGCTGATTACGTGAAAATTCGGGCAGAGCTCAATTTCCTCGTAGCACAGCGCCGGATTACCGTTATGCTTAAAAGTAAGCTTACCGGTCGGAATATCATAATAGAAATCCAGTTCCTGCTGAACATCGCTCAGTTGCGCTCTTTTAAACCCGATCGCCCGACCGTCATCACAATTGATCTGCCCGATATCGGACATCGGCTGATCAAGAAAGTCAAGCACGGTACATACCCAAACGCCGTCGGACTCCTGCGTCCAAAAAGCGGGGTCGGTATAGTTTTCAAGCGAAGCATACAGGTGAGGCTTGGCACCCGTACCGTATGCACCGTAATAACAACCGTTAGAAGCACTAAACCAACCGCGATAGATACCGCCGCGCTCAAACAACACAGCTGTACCGGGCTTAAAGTCCGTGTGCATCTGCTCGACCTTTACCAAACTGCGCCATGCGGTTTTGGGCGTTCTGCCGTCGTTTTCATCATTGCCGGAAGCCGATACATAGTAGTATTCCGAAGCTAAAAACGAACTGTCGGGCATGGATTGAATTTGCTTTTTTAATCTGTCTGCCAAGGCAGAAACCTCACGGTTCTGCCTTGGCAAAGTGTTATTGTTAGACATAAATAAACTCGTTTACCTAATTATTTCATTTTTGCAACCTGCTTGGTGGCTTCGGCGCAAGCGGCCTTCATACCGGGTGCATACTTGGAATCCAAATCAGCTTTAATGCTGCCGGAAACGATCAGGTCAGTGTAGAAACTGCCTTCTGCATAACCGCAGTAACCATCCGGGCCGTCCATCAAGGTGCTCAATGTGGACAAACGACGGAAATTCGTATTACGGCACCACTGAACGACCTCGTAAATCGAACCCTTACCGGTCGAATGATCGCAGTAGAATTTCTTCATATCGTAATTCTTGACGTCAAGGATATAACGAAGGAGGTACGGAACCAATTCAGCATTCTTTGCGCCCTGCGGAATACCGTAAGCGTGGGTTTCCGCCATAACAACGTAATACTGGGACTGACCCTTAACGTACGGAATCGGAACAGCCTTGATAGCGCCGGGCTTCTTCTTCAAAGATTTGAAGGCAAAGTGACCGTCACGCAGGTTGATTTCGGAATCGATGTGGAACAACTGGTTACCCTTGTTAAAGTAGGTCTGTTCATAGGCCATCTTGTTGTAAAGACCCTTCTGATACTGCTTTGCAATATCCTGCCAAGCCTTTACAAACTTGGAGTTATTCATATTGCAGTTATAGGTCTTACCGTTGAAGGATACCCACGGTGCACCGCAGGAGAAGGCATATTCGCCGAATACACCGGTGATACCGATATTACCGGCTGGAGCAGCCTTCACAAACTTTTCAGTGATTTCGTACATCTTATCCCAAGTCCATGCCTTCGGATTCTTGCTCCAAATCGTGTACGGATCTTCCAACTTGTACTTTTTGATCAATTCAGTGTTGTAGGCAACGATTTCCGGCTGGAAGTACGGAGAATCGTTCATATTAACAGCATAGGTCTTGCCGTTAAAGGTATAGGCGTTCATAACCGCCTTATCCCAAACCTTATCGTTGAAGTTATAACTGAGGTTGTTGACCGGCTGTAAATATTTGGTCCACATCGGGATCTCTTCACGAACACGGACAACATCGGGCGGGTTGCCTGCAGCAACACGGGCAGCGATCTTGGTCGGATAGTTGTCGTAAGCTTCGGTCGTGAATTTAACCTTAATACCGGTTTCTTTGGTAAAGTTATTGATGATGGACTGTACCTGTGCAACGCTTTCAATGCCGTTCCAGTCCATAATTTCGATGGTTTTACCCTTTGCGGAAGACGGAATGCGAGACTTGACCTCTGCCCAGCTTAAGTTGGTGGCACCGGTTTCCTTTTTGGGTGTAGAAGTGGTGCCGGAGGTTTTATTGGTAGGGGTCGTGCCGGAAGCAGTGCTACCGGTCGGTGTAGAAGCATTGCCGTTATCGGTAGTACCGGTGTTATCGTCAAAACCGGCATCGTCATCGAATTGCTCATCCCAACCGTCATCATCGTCTTCGATGGTGGAATACTTTGCCCCGCCACCGCAGGCCGCCAAAGAGCAAATCAAAGCAAACGTCAGCAAAAGAGCTATTAAGCTTTTAAATGTTTTTTTCATAATGATATCCTCTCAAATGCTTTGTACAAACGGATCAAAAGACCCGTTTGTACAAGTTTTATGAATTAAATCAGCGGACGGTAATACGCAAAACCTGACCGTTATTCATAGAATACGGAATAGCACCGTTGACGTACTGCGGAATGATAACATCTTCCCCATCCGGCGTCTTTGCATAAACTGGAAGCGTGTAAGCGTTATGCGTATGTGCCGAGAAGAATCCCTTAATAACGTCACCGTTGTTTGTCAGAATATCGTAAACCTCACGGGTTTCTGCATTGGTATCAGAATAGAGTGCATAGTGTCCGACACCGTTTGCATCCTTCTGGCCGCCCGGAATCAAGCCGGTAAAGTTACGCAGGCTGGTTTCGCCCGGAACTTCGAACAACGCAGTGTGCGTTGTGTTGGCAGGTTCATTCGTACCGATTGCAATGTGGAAGAATACCAAAACGGTGTAGCCGTTTTCACGTGCAGTTGCCAAGTCGGCATTCAACTTCGGAATCTGATATTTATAGAAGGTACCGTTACCGTCGGCCATTTGAATGACCATTACCTTGCCCTTAACGACCTTAGAGGTATAGTAAATATCGTGATCCCAGTTATCCTGCAGGATCTGCATACGAGAATCCATGGTAGTCGGGTCGGAAACCGTGCCCTGCATCTGACGGGTAGCTTCGTGGTTACCTAAAGTACAAAGGATGCCTTCGTACGGATTCCAAATCTTCTCACGCATGACTTCCAAAGCACCCCAGCTGAGATAGTCGATGATATCGCCGTTGACGACAATCTGATCAAAATAACCGCCGTATTCCAAGCTCTTGTCAAGGTTTCTCAGCGAAAGGTCGAGGTTCGGCCAGTCACGGTTTTGGATCGTACTCATCAAGGCGGGATTGGCTTCTTCCAAGTCGCGGTCGTTATAAGTGTTAATGTGAACGTCGTTCAATTCAACAATGTCGACCACGTTTTCATCGTCATCCGGATTGCCGTTATCGATAAGGATCTCACGAACGTAGATACCGCATTCGTCCTTGCCGCCCAACTGATATACGTAGTTGTCGGGATCTTCCGGAGAACCGGCAATGGCGTAATGCGCTTTATTCAAGTAAGCTTCCTTCTGTGCTTCGGTGTACTTCTGATAGAATTTACCCAAAATAATCTTCACGATGTCGGACAAGTCGTTTACATCGGCCTTCTTATTTTTATTCAAATCACCGGTGAGCATATCGAATGTAACCGATGAATCGGCAATTGCCTTCTTCATACGAACTACGTCGCGAACGTCGGTAGCGGCGTCGTTGTTGGCATCGCCCTTCACAAACGAAATTGCGTTGTAAAGTGCGGACACTCTGCTTGCAGTGGAACCGGCAGTATTGAAGTCGAATGACGTATCGTCAACAGCAATCTCGATATTCCACAGATACAAAGTACCACTATTACCGCTGATGACCGGCTCAAAGGTTCCGGTAGTAGCACCGGTATAGGTAAAGGAATGTTTACCGGGCTGCAGTGTTTCGCCCAAAACGGTCGGATAAGAATCAGCAGCCGTCATATAATAATCAAAGGAAACGGTAGCAGTACCGTCAGCCTCGATCTGACCGAGCTTCAGTTCGGTATCGGTAGCAAACTCAGCCTTAACAACCGGAATGTATTCGCCGCAGATTGTGCACATACCCTTATCGTTATAGCTGTGAACGCATCCCTTCGGAACCTGATCAACAGGAACCTTGGTGATTGTCGGACGGTTGTCGCCACCCTGCGGGCTGTAGCCGAAAACGTCAACGGACTGATATTCGCCGCCGTTGAGGGAATATTCAACATCCCAAATGTAGACGATACCGCGGCCGTTACCGGAATCTTCCGGAATGTTCTGCTGGATGGTAAGCGTCCAAGCGTGACCGGCAGTCAGCGGAACCACACCGTGATATTCGCCTTCACCGTATTCGATCGGCGTAGCATCGGTATAGTTACCACCTGCCGTATTGGTAGCGATCGTTTCGGTCTTGAAGCCGGGCATTTGTACATTATAATACTTAAATCTTACTTCAATTGTATCGGTTGCATTAACGCTGTAGTCAACAAAGAAGTAGTTGCCGGGCCATTTTTCGGTTTCGGCCGTATTGGTAAAGTCGAACTTATAAGCATATTTAATAACGCTGATTGCTTCAAGTTCTTCGAACGGAATGTCATCATAATACATCTTGGTCGCAATAGTCGACGTATAGGCATCATTTTTGAAGCTCTTGGCCTTTGCCAATAACTCGTCGTTCGAATCGTAAAGGCAGATATGCCAGAAATAGATATCGGTAATGTCGCCTTCCTTACCAACGTCACGAATACAGATCTTCATTTTGTCCTTGATGGCAGTGAACGGAATGCTGTATTCCTGAACGGAACCGATCTTATTAAAGACGGCACCCGGAATCTGCGATTCCTGATTGCCGGGTTCACTATTCGTGGACGGATTCAAATAAGCGTTATAAGAACCGCTTGCGGCAATGTAGTTGAATTTCAAGGTATAATCCTGACCGGCAACAACATCGTCAAAAACATCGGCAACAAGTTTACCGTTGCCGCCGGCAGCACCGTTAGCAGTAATGTGCCAAGCCGGTTCTTTACTGTCATCCGGAAGAGGAATCTCAGCAAAAGTGATGTTAGTATTCGTTACATGTGCAGGAGTGTAAAGTGCACGCATATCGGGACCGTGGGCAACCAAAGTACCGGATTCGGTATACACCTGAATATCCCAAACGTAATAATCGTTCTTACCCTGCCTGTTACGAACAGCAGCCGTGTATTCGTTCGGAAGGTTTTGCGGTGTAACGGTGAATTCTCTTTCGATGATTTCACCACTCGGCACCGGTTCGTTCATCAACTGGTTGCCGTCATGACGTGTGCCCGAAGTATTTAATTCATCATAAATTTCCTGAACATAGAAGCCGCCGGAAATAAGGAAGAATTTCATCTTCAAGGTGTAGGTCTGATTCAGCGGCAGGCCGTCAAATGCGTCGGTAAGGAATTTACCGTCTCCTGCGCCGTTTTCGGCAGATACAAGATGCCAAGCCGGAATGGTTTCACTACACTTGGTGCAGATACCGTCTTTGCCGTATTCGTGGGCACAGATACCGTCACCGCTCGGTTCTTCGGGTTTTTCCGGTTCTACGGGAGCGGCAGGTTCGCCGATCGGCTGACCGTAATCAACGACTTCATAAACCGTTGCCCAAACGCCGGTAGCGGCTTGACCGAATTCGCCCTGCTCACCGCCGCCGACATAGTAGTAGCCGGTAAGACCGTTGGAGAAATCTCCGTTGGACAACAAATTGGTGGTGGTTCCCTGCTCTACGACGGTGAAATCGGAATAATAAAGCGTACCGTTGTAGAGTTGGCGAATCAAAATACGAGCCGTTGCTTCATTTCTGGAAGCCTTGAAGCTTGCAGTAAAGTGATGCAGACCCGGTGTAAAGTAGTTCAAGTTTTCATTCGAGGCATCTAACATATTCGTTGTAGTTAAATAGCCCTTGTCCGAGTAAATACGAACATAGTTTTGAGCGCAGTTGGTGGCGTTGTCATAACCGCCGGCTACTGCGCCGTCCAAATAATAGTCGAAAGAAACGTCATACGTTTTTCCGGACTGGACGGAAAATTTCGGTGTACGGAACTGTCCGTAATGTGTCTTGGAAGTATCGGACGAAGTTCCCAGTAAGCACTTCAGCATTTTACCGGAGGTGTTTTCCGCAGAAACGGGAACACCTACCACACATACGCTGAGCAGCATACAAATTGCCAACAGTATGCCTAATGCTCTTTTCATAATAAGACCATCTCCTTGAAATTAATGATTATTTTGTTGCGGATTTTGTAAAAATTGCATATTTATACAGAAATCCAACTTTACATTTTCATTATATATTAAAAAAGAAATTTTTCAATAACAAATTGTTGCGTTTTGATATACATTTTGTTGTTTTTTTATCAAAACGCCACACCGAAGTCGAAATTCGACCGATTATTTCGTTGTTTTTACCAATTATTTGCTGAAATCAACTCAGTAACTACTTGGAACATATCGCGATAAAAAAGCGACCCCCGCTTATCACGAAAGGTCGCTTTTTGAAAAAAAATGAATTACAATAAATCACCCAAACAGGTCACATAACGGTCAGCTTCCTTTAAAATGCCGTTTTTGTCAATGGCAATAATGCCGCAACCGGCCGCACGAGCCGCTTCGATACCGGCCTGCGCATCCTCAAAAACGACGCAATCGGCAGGATCTAAATTCAGCAGTTCCGCACCCTTTAAGAACACCTCGGGATCGGGTTTCGCTTTACTGACCGCATTACCGTCGACGATCGCATCAAACAAATCGGTAATGCCGAGATTGTCCAAAATCAGCGGTGCGTTTTTACTGGCTGATCCCAGCGCGATTTTCACGCCATCTGCACGAAGCTTTTGCAAAAATGGTTTCGTGCCGGGCAGTAAAGAATTCTCGTTCAAATTTTCAAGCAATTTTAAGTAACGGCTATTCTTTTCGGCCGCCCAAACCTCCTTTTGTTCCTGCGAAGCGGTTATGTTCCCCACCGACAGCAAAATTTCAAGTGAACGCATCCGACTGACACCCTTTAGCCGTTCGTTATCAGCTTCGGTAAATTCAAAGCCGAGCGCGGCCGCCAGCTCCTTCCACGCCGCATAGTGGTAAACGGCGGTATCAACGATTACACCGTCCAAATCAAAAATTGCACCTTTCATATAAGACCTCCGTTAAAATAAACATTGGCTGTTTTCGGTAAGCGATAAAACCTTTTCAGCCGATTGACCGGCGGCAAGTGACAGCCTTTCTCCGCACAGTTCAAGCACCAAAACACCTTTATTCTCGTCACTTGCAGTCACTTTCACAGTTTCATTCGTGAGTTCCACCGTGAAGTTTTGCCCGTGCCAGCAAAGTGAGAACGAAACCCGCTTCCACCAAGGAATCATCGACGGATTGACCGTCACCTCCTCGGCAGACATCTTCGCACCGGCAATACCGCGCACAACCGACATCCAAGCTCCTGCAGCGCAGGCCGCATGAATGCCCTGAAATGCGCAGTTGTGCAGATCGTCGAGGTCAATGAGTGCTGTGCGCATAAAGTCAGCATAAGCACTTTCGACGGCGCCGTTATCCGAAGCACAAATCGAATGAACGCAGAATGAAAGTGAAGATAACGCTTCACAGCGGGCACGGTAGTAATCCCAGTTGCGGCGGTAAACCTGCGGATCAAACTTGAAATTCTGATAAGCAAACATCACCAATACGTCGGGTTGCTTGATCACCTGACTTTTGTGATAAAGGCCCGAGCTGATTTGGAAATTCGCCAACACGTTTTTACCGCCGTTGGAGTATTCCAATTCTCTGTTCAACTCAAAATAACCGTCAAACTGCGGGATCATGCCCGTTTCCTTTACCATCGGCAAATACAAGTTTTTCGCCAGATCGGCAAAGGCGGTCAATTCATCTGCCTGCAAAGCAACCTTCGTCTTGACAGCATTCAGCTTATCTCCGTACTTTTCGCAGAACATCAGCGTGCGATCCAGCAAATAGCGTACGCAGTAATTCGTATAAGCATTATTATCAACGTATGGGTGCTGTTCATCGGTGCCGGTGACCTGCATAATGACGTAGCCGCGCTCATCTTTTTCTACGCGGGAAAGCCAATAACGGCAGATTTCAAACAACATTTCCATACCGTATTCAATCATAAAATCATCGTCGCCGGTGCAGTTGTAGTAGTTATTGATTGACCACGCAACATCGGAAACAATGTGGATCTGCATAATGGGATGACGGGAAACCGGCCAAACCAACTCTTTGCCCGAAATACCGGAATTAAAGGGATAGCGAGCACCCTTTCTGCCCTCTGCAATAGCATTTTTGCGTGCCTGCTCCAACATACGGTAACGGTACAGCAACAAATTGCGCCCGCATTCCGGCATCGTTTCGTAAAATACCGGCGACTGATAAACCTCGCAATCCCACCAGACCATACCCGTATAACAGTAGCCGGTAAGACCCTTCGGCGCCAAGGAATGCACCGAATCGTTACGGTTAATGGTCCCAAGCGTATGGAAGTTATTAAAGCGCAGAGCCGTATCGGCTTTATCATCACCCTCAACGGTGATATCCAATTTGGCAAAAGCCTTTTTGAAAGCTCTGATATGTGCCGTTTTCAGCGTATCGTATTCGGCTGAAAGATCGGCTTCCTGCGCCGCCTTTTCGGGATCGCTCACACCGTCACGCGCGGTAATGACAAACACCTTTTTGACGAGTGTGACCGATTCACCGCTTTGAAGTGAAAGCTCGGTTCCTACCGCGAAAATTCCGTTTTGCTCAACAGGAGTAAAATCTGCATTGTGGCCGACGATTTCGCTTTGTGCAGAAACGGCAATGCGGAACGGCAGTTTTTCACAGGAATCGCAAGCATAGTTTACACGGTTACCGACAATCGCTGAACTGCCGTTGCAGGTCAGCTTCCAGCCGTCGCTTTTGGTAATGGAGTCAACACCGCTTTCCAACAGAACGGTACCGCTGAAATTTTCGGGTGTTACGGTGATTTTCTGGCACATAAGGTGATCGTTGTCGTAGCTGACAAAACGTTCAAAATTAAGACGAACGATATCCCCTTTTGAATTCTGCCAACGCACGGTACGGGTCAGAATGGCATTTTCCATATCCAAAGCGCGTTCCCAAGAAAGGATCTCGCCCTCCCACGGGTAAAATACTTCACCGTTTACAGTAATTCGCACAAAAAGCGGATCAGCGAAATTGACGTTTGTGATGCCGGTGTCATAGGTGCGGATAGCATCCTCGTCGAAGTACCACTTTTTCATATAATCGTTTTCGGTCAGCGGCTTCGGGTTACACGGACAGTAACCAATCACACCACGGATAAAAGCACCTTGAACATCCACGCCGTTGGATTCTTCCAAACTGCCGCGAATGCCCATGTAGCCGTTTGAAAGTGTGAAATAGGTTGCGGCTTCCCGCTCGCACGGGAACAAAAAAGCACTTTCCTTTAGGGTCTGTGCATTTTCAAAGCAAATATTCGGAAATTTCATACAATCACCCTTATATGCAAAATATCATCGTTCATTATTATAACAGCCGGTAAAGAAAAACGCAAGCGGCATAATAACAAAAAAACCGCTGCAACTTTCGTAAATTACAGCGGTAAATTCATTCAACGGATCAGTCTTCTTCCGGCATCTCCCAGTTGTGCCAAATTGCCTGAACGTCATCGTTATCTTCCAATGCGTCGATCAGTTTTTCCATCTTCACAACGCCGTCGGGATCATCGATTGCAGAGGTAGTCTGCGCAATGTACTGAACTTCGGCATTCACAAAGGTGTAACCGGCTTCTTCCAAAGCGTCACGTACCATACCAAGTTCGTTCGGATCGGTCAGAATTTCGTAGACATCGCCGTCGGCATTAAAGTCCTCGGCACCGGCCTCTAAAGCGGCTTCCATTACAGTGTCTTCATCCAAGCCCTCGGCCTCGATATCAATAACACCCTTACGGTCAAACATAAACATAACCGAGCCGGATTGACCCATATTTCCACCGAATTTATCGAAATAATGGCGAATGTCGCCGGCGGTACGGTTGCGGTTATCGGTCAGGGTTTCAACGACAACAGCAATGCCGCAGGGGCCGTAACCCTCGTAAACGAGTTCCTCATAGTTACTGCCGTCGCCTTCACCGGCAGCCTTTTTAATAATACGTTCAATGTTATCGTTCGGTACGTTGGCGGCCTTTGCTTTGGCAATGGCATCCTTCAATTTGCTGTTTTCACCGGGGTTCGGTCCGCCCTGCTTTACGATAACGGCAATTTCACGACCGATTTTGGTAAATACACGAGCCTTGGCGGCGTCGGTCTTTTCTTTTTTACGCTTGATATTGTTCCATTTGGAATGTCCGGACATAGTTTTCTTCCTTTCGAGATTTCATTAACAGGAGTATTGTATCACATATTTTTATTTTCTTCAAGTGCTTTTTCGCAAACGCGCAAAAGATCATCGTACGAAGAGATTTCACCGCACAGTCGCCGCAGAGCCGCCGCGCCCCGAATACCGCTCATATACCACGCGGCGTGCTTGCGCGATTCCAAAACAGCAGTACGGGGATCTTTATATTCCGTCATCAGCCGCACCTGCTTTTTCAGCACTTCCAACCGCTCGGCCAAATCGGGGCGAATGAAGTCCCTACCGTCAAAATACGCATTGATTTCAGCGAACACACAGGGATTTCCCATAGCCGCCCGACCTACCATTACAAAGTCGCAACCGGTGGTTTCGTACATATATTTTGCCGACTTTCCGTCGGTAATATCACCGTTGCCGATCACGGGAATCTGAACGGCATTTTTAACGGCCGCAATCGTTTTATAATCAATGCCGGAAGCATACATTTGCTCCCGCGTTCTGCCGTGAACGGTAATGGCAGAAGCACCGGCATCCTCGACACGCTTTGCAATTTCCGGCGCAACAATATGTGCCGAATCCCAGCCTGTACGCAGCTTTACGGTAACCGGCAGCTGCACGGCATCCACAACGGCACGAACGATTTTTTCAGCCAAGACCGGTTCCTTCAGCAATGCACTGCCACCGCCGTTTCCCGCTACCTTCGGTGCCGGACAGCCCATATTGATATCAATGAAATCCGGATGGTATTTTTCAGCTACACGTGCCGCCTGCGCCATAATCTCAGGATCCGCACCGAATAGTTGCGAAGCGGCCGGACGGGTCGCTTCGGCGCAGTACAAATAGCTTTCGGATTTCTTGTCGGACAGGGTAATTCCGCGGGAACTGGTCAATTCGCCAACCGTAAAAGCCGCCCCGTATTCGGTACAGATTTCACGCATGGCACGATCGGCCACACCGGCCATAGGAGCCAGCGCCGCATACCCTCGTAATGAGAACTTTTCTTTCATATTCATAAGGT
>JAKSQF010000180.1 GCA_024404235.1 Clostridia bacterium
GGCGGCATCCACGGCAACGTCGGTGCCGGTGCCGATGGCAATGCCCGTATCGGCCTGCGTTAAGGCGGGTGCATCGTTAATGCCGTCCCCCACCATGGCGACGGTTGCACTTTCCTTAAAGTGGCGAATGGCCGCCTCCTTATCGGCAGGCAAGCAATCGGCAAGAACGTAATCAATACCCGCCGCACGACCGATGGCTTCTGCTGTGCGCCGATTATCGCCGGTAAGCATTGCCACGTGCAATCCGAGATTTTTCAACTGCCGCACGGCCGACGGACTTTCGGGCTTAATGCTGTCCGCAATCGCAATAACGCCCAGCAAATTGCCGTTTTCGGAAAACAGTACCGGCGTTTTACCGGCATCCGAAAGGCGGATGATCTGCGCATTGATTTCTTTGGAAAGTGTGCAGGTTTTACTGATAAATGCGGCCGAGCCGCCGCACAACGCCTGCCCGTTTAAGATAGCGGTCAAGCCGTTGCCCGGCAAGGCTTTGAAGTCCGTGACTTCGGCGGCGGAAAGTCCCGCCGACTCTGCATATCGCACCACGGCACGCCCCAGCGGATGTTCGCTTTTGCTTTCAAGCGCAAAGGCGGCAGACAGCAGTTTTTCTTCTGTGACGCCGCTTGCGGGCAGGATTTCGGTGACCTCCGGCTGACCGCAGGTGACCGTACCGGTTTTATCCAGCACAACGACCTGCGTTTTGCCCGCCTGCTCCAGTGAAACGGCGGTTTTGAACAGGATGCCGCGGCGGGCGCCGACCCCACTGCCGACCATGATCGCCACCGGCGTGGCGAGGCCCAACGCACACGGGCAACTGATGACCAGTACCGAAATGGCCCGTGCCAACGCATAACCGACAGTTTGGCCGCACAAAAGCCACACCGCCAGTGTGACGATCGAAATACCGATAACGATCGGCACAAATACGCCCGATACCCGATCGGCGATTTTGGCAATGGGTGCCTTGGTTGCCGAGGCTTCTTCCACCATTTGAATGATTTTTGCAAGGGTGGTATCGGCACCGACACGGGTGGCACGGCAACGCACAAAGCCCGACTGATTGACCGTTGCGGCCGATACCGTATCACCGACCGTTTTATCGACCGGAATACTCTCGCCCGTCAGCGCAGATTCATCCACCGCCGTGGTGCCTTCCAGCACAATACCGTCCACGGGGATGCGCTCGCCCGGGCGGACAACGAAAATGTCACCGATTTGCACCTGCGTGGCAGGGACGGTTTGTTCGACCCCCTCCCGCACGACCGTGGCGGTTTCGGGGGCTAACTGCATCAGCGATTTCAGCGCATCGGTCGTTTTTCCGCGGCTTTTCGCCTCTAACAGTTTTCCGACTGTAATCAGCGTTAAAATCATGGCAGCCGATTCAAAATAGAACGAATGCATCCAATGAGCCGAACGCTCAATACAGAGCATTATCAGTGCATAAATGCTCCACCCGAAGGATGCCGACGACCCCAACGCCACCAGCGTATCCATATTGGGAGCACCGTGCCAAAGACTTTTAAAGCCGGAAATAAAGAACTGCCGATTGATGACCATAATAATAACGGTAAGCACCAATTGGGCGAAACCGATAACAACGTGCTTTTCTGCCAAGCCGAACGGCAACGGCCAATGCCACATAGTGTGCCCCATTGAAAGGTACATCAGCACCGCCAAAAAGCCGATACTGTAAAGCAAACGGCGTTTGAGTACCGGTGTTCTGCGGTCGGTCAGCGCATCTGTCCCGCTTTCGGGCGATTGCGTATCCTTTACCGCCGCACCGTAGCCGGCATCCTCGACAGCGCGAATAATGACGGTATCGGGAGTGCTGCCCTCGACCGCCAAGGTATTTGTCAGCAGATTGACCGTGCAGGCGGTAATACCGTCCAAACCGGAAACGGCCTTTTCGACCCGTGCCTGACAGGCGGCGCAGGTCATTCCCGTAACAAGATATTGCCTCATCGTTTCCCTCACTTCATCGTTTTTTGCAGTAAGGCGACCAGTTCGTCGATTTTTTCGTTATCGCCGTTCCGCACACCGTCTGCCACGCAGGTGCGAATGTGGGCGGCAAGCAGTTCCCGATTAAAGGCGTTCAGCGCCGCATTCACGGCCGCCACCTGCACCACGATATCGGGACAGTAGGCATCCCGTTCGACCATGCCTTTTATGCCGCGCACCTGCCCTTCGATGCGATTCAGTCGGTTCAGCAGTTGCTTAACCTCCTGCTCGGATCGTTTTTTGCTGCGTGCGCAACAGTTTTCCGTACCGTTCAAAATATCGACCTCCAAACGGATTATTTTCACACCAATTATATACCCCATATGGGTATTTGTCAAGCAAAAAAAATACCGCAGGAAAAAACCCGCGGCGGTTGGTTTTCAACGTTTTACATCATTTGTGCATCGGTCGAGGTAGCGGTGTTGGCATAAACCATAACGAAGCCGAAATCGGAATCGTCGTTCGGAACAAAGAGGGACGTTACGGTCTTTTCCTGCGGGTCGTCATCGTGGGCATCCACCGTCATTTGGGTCGTAACGGTGTAGCTGCCGTCCTCGTTTTCTTCAACCGAGAGCAATTTGTGGCTGTAGGTGGCATATCCGCGCGGAATGACGTAAACATAGCCGTCCTTCTGCGGAAATTCCGTATTATACTTTGCGTAGTCGGTGATTTGAATGCCATACATGGAAGCCAGATAATCAGCAATATAGCAGGTGTTGACGTAATCGTCCTCGGCCAGATTTAACTGTGCCAAAACGGCGTTATTGATGAGGGCTTCAAAGGAATAAAAATCATCATCATAGGTGTAATTTCGGTTGAGCATATTGAGGAAGCGGGCACCCAGCGCACCGTCACACAAATTGGCGGTGGAAGCGGTTTGCACGGCGGCCGGCTCATCGGTTTTAGCAAGGATCATCTTCGGCTGTGCCGATGCACGGTTGACCGGTGCCAATGAAAAGCCCATAACGGCGCACAACACCAAAATCCAAATAACAAAACCACGTGTTTTCATGTGTTATGCACCTCCCATAGAATTCATAATTCTATTATACACAAAATATAGAAAAAGGGCAGAAACAATTCGGTTACAAATCGTATCAAAAATGTTACCGTTTGATGTCGAATTAAACAAAGAAATTTCAGTCGCTTATTAAAGTTTGACAAAATCCCCGTTTTTATAACATTTGTTTAAAAGTTTTTAAGGATTTAGAAAAAAATTAGTTGTAAGTCATAAAAAAGTGTGATATACTCAAATTAGCAAGGTTGATTATTGAAACAATTTTGCTTTTTGCAAAGAATAAAAAAGGAGTGCATTAAAATTGAAACAGTATTCGGGAGAACGAATTAAAAATATTGCCCTGCTGGGCCACGGCGGTGCCGGTAAAACCACGCTGGCCGATGCCATTCTTTTTTACGGAAAAGCGAGTGACCGCATCGGCAAATCTGCCGACGGCACTTCCCTTTTGGATTTTGATGCCGAAGAGAAAAAACGCAAGGTTTCGGTTTCGACCGCCGTCTATGCCGCTGAATTCGGCGATCAAAAGTTAAACTTAATCGACGCACCGGGACAGTTCGACTTTGCCGGCGGCATTACCGAAGCGCTTGCCGCTGCCGATTCGGCCGTGATCGTCGTTTCGGGTAAATCGGGCCTGACCGTCGGCGCAAAGCAGGCGTTTGAAAGGGCCCGTGCGCAACAAAAAAGCGTTGCGTTCTTCATTGGCAAGTTGGATTCCACCCACGCCCATTTTTATCAGGTGCTTTCGCTGATGACCGCCAATTTCGGTTCGGTCATCTGCCCGATCTTCGTTCCCTATCTTGAAGGCGAGGCCGTTAAATGCTACGTCGACCTCATCGACAACAAGGCCTACACCTTTGACGGGTTGACCGCAACGGAAGTTGCATTGCCGGCAAGTGACGAAATCGGTCAGATGCGCAGTTTGATGTTAGAGGCCGTTGCTTCGGT
>JAKSQF010000181.1 GCA_024404235.1 Clostridia bacterium
TGATTAGATTTGTGATAAGCATGTCAACACGCTCATTTGGGCAGTTTCAGCATTGACATTGATTTCAGCCCTTAAAGGCCTGAAGTACAGGGTGCCGGAGGAAGTTAAACGCATCATGTTCAGCGGTGAAGTGATGCCGGTCAAGCAGTTGAATTACTGGCGAAGTCACTACCCGAATGCGCTGTTTTCCAATCTGTTCGGGCCGACCGAAACGACCGATATCTGCACCTTTTACACCGTCAACCGTACCTTCAGTGACAACGAAACCCTGCCCATCGGTAAGCCGTGCGACAACTGTGACGTATTTGTGCTGAATGCCGACGGAAAGCCGGTCACGGGGGATGAAGCGGGCGAGCTGTACGTTCGCGGTTCCTTCCTTTCGGCAGGTTACTTCGGCAATGCGGAAAAAACAGCCGCTGCCTTCGTGCAAAACCCCTGTAACCCTCACTATCCGGAACCGGTCTACAAAACGGGGGATCTTGTGCGGTATAATCAATACGGTGAATTGGAATACATTTCACGCATTGATTTCCAAATCAAGCACATGGGCTACCGCATTGAGCTTGGTGAAATTGAAAATGCCGCCTATTCCGTTGAAGCAGTTACCTCTGCCGCCGTTATTTACGACAGTGCCGAAGACAAGATTGTTTTGGTTTACACCGGAAAAATTAAGGAAACGGAAATGTATACGCAGATGACCGGCAAGGTACCTTCGTATATGCAGCCCAATGTGATCATTAAAATCCGAAATATGCCCTATAATCAAAACGGAAAGACCGACCGTGTATATTTAAAGGAGCATTATCGGGAACTGATTAAAAAATTTAAGGAGAATTATAATGGAACAACTGATTGAAATTTTAGAAGAAATGAAACCCGGTGTGGATTTCAACACCGAAGACGATTTAATTGCACACGGCGTTTTTGATTCGCTCGGGATCGTTATGTTGGTGGCCGCTCTTAACGACGAATTTGATATTGAAATCACCCCGCCCGACGTTGTGCCGGAAAACTTCAAATCCGCCGAAACCATTTGGGCACTTGTTCAGCGCCTTGAGGACGAATAAGCGGTTATGTCTTATTCCTCCTATTCTTATCTGTTGCTTTTTTTGCCGATCGCCTTTTTAGTATATTATATCGTACCGAAAAAGGCGCGTTGGATCGTTTTACTGGCCGCCGACTATGCGTTTTATTATATTTCAAGCAGTCGGCTGCCCGTTTTTTTGCTGATTTCAACCGTCAGCATTTATTTGGGTGGGCTGTGGCTTGACCGCATACAGAGCGGCTTTGACGCCGTACGAAAGTCGCTTGAAAAAGACGAACGAAAAAAGCGCAAGGCCGTTGTGCAAAGACAAAAAAAGGGCGTTGTTACGCTGATTTTGTTCATCAACTTCAGTTTGCTGGTATTCTTAAAATACGGCAATTTCCTTGGTGAATCCGCCTTCTCTTTTGCGCACCTTTTCGGGGCAAGCGGCACCTTCAAGCCGATGAAGCTGATGCAGCCGTTGGGTATTTCTTTTTATACCCTGCAGGCGGTCAGTTACGTCATTGACGTTTATCGCTGTAAATACAAGGCGACCCGCAACTTTGCAAAAATCGCGCTGTTTCTTTCCTTCTTCCCGCAGGTGGTGGAAGGACCGATCGGTCGGTATGACGTCATCGGCGAACAGCTTTACGAAGGACACAAATTCGATTACGACCGTGTGTGCTCGGCATTGCAGCTTTTGCTGTGGGGTCTGTTTAAGAAGGTCGTTATTGCCGACCGTGCCGCACTGTTAGTCAACAAGGTATTCAACCATCCCGAAGACCACTTCGGCGCGGCACCGCTTATTGCCATGCTGTTTTATACCCTGCAGCTGTATGCCGAATTTTCCGGCTGTATGGATATTGTCCGCGGTACGGCGGGGGCATTCGGCGTTGAATTGCAGGAAAACTTCCGTCGACCGTTCTTTTCAACCTCGGTCAACGAGTTTTGGCGCCGTTGGCACATCACCTTAGGTGCATGGCTGCGGGATTACATTTTCTATTCCGTTTCGCTTTCAAAAGCCTTTATGAAGGTCAGCAAGTGGGCCAAAAAGCATTTCAATGCCTTTGTCGGCAATCTGTTACCGGCGGCGTTTGCACTGTTTTTCGTTTGGTTCGGCAACGGCATCTGGCACGGTGCCGGCTGGAAGTACATCGTTTACGGATTGTATTATTACCTGATCATGCTGTTGGGTATGATTTTTGAGCCACTGTTTGTCCGCTTCTTTGAAAAAAGCGGCATTACACGTAACTCAAAGGGTATGAACCGGCTTAAAATGTTCCGTACGTTTGTGTTTGTCAATATCGGTATGATGATTTTCCGCGCCGATACGCTGACCACGTTTGGCGAAATGTTTGCAAGCATCTTCCGTGCCGATTTCTTCGGCAGCGTCCGAACGCTCAACCTTGGTATGGATGTCTTTGATGCCGGCGTGTTGCTGGTCGGCTGCTGTTTGATGTTTGTCATCAGTTCCCTGCAGGAAAAGGGGCATTCCATCCGTGCCGAGGTCGCGCAAAAATCCCTGCCTGTTCGCTGGGTGTTGTATCTCGGACTGATTCTGTCAATCGTCATTTTCGGCGCATACGGTCAGAACTACGGACAAATCGACTTTATTTACGGTCAATTTTAACGGAGAACTGATATGAAAAAGAAAGTATTAACCGTGGGGCAATCGCAATGTATCCGTGCAGTTTCTTTTTTGCTGATTTTAGTTACATTGCTGTATGCCTTCTCCTACGTACTGCAGCCGCGCAGTAATACCCGTCAGGGCGGAATGTTCAATCCCAATGCACACGGCTTTTACGGGGAACCGAAAAACACCATGGACATGGTGATTCTCGGAAACAGCGATGCTTATTCGGGCTTTTCCCCTATCGGATTATGGAACAATTTCGGCTACACCTCTTATATTTCCGGCGAAGGGAAAGAGCACTGCGCCGGCGCATACCGCTTATTAAACGAGATTTTGACCTGTCAGAAGCCAAAGGTCGTTTTGCTGGAAACCGATATGATTTTTACTGCCAATTCCAAGGCTAACCAGTTAGAAGAAATCTATCGGGTAACCGTGGAGTCGGCCTGCCCCGTATTTTTGTACCACGATTTATGGAAGCGTACCCGCCCGAAGGATATATTCAAAAAAGCCACCTTTGACCACCGCATTTGCGAGAAGGGACAAAAGGTGTCGAACGCCGTCAACCCTCCGGTAAGAGAACCGAAAAAGTTGAAGGAGAAGACCGCTATTCCGGTTACCGAAATGCTGTGGCTGGAGCGTATCGTCAGCCGCTGCAGGCAGGAGAATATTCAACTGATTTTTTTCCAGATCCCCTCCCTTCCCTCTTGGGATGACAGCCGCCACAACACCGTTCAAAAATTTGCTGACAAAAACAGCATTCCCTTCTTGGATCTGCACAAGCGATCCGATGAAATCGGTTTGGATTGGCAGACCGATACCCGTGACCGCGGCAATCACCTGAATAACGCAGGTGCCGACAAGGTTACGATGTGGATCGGCAATTATCTCAAAGAGCAGAATCTGTTGACCGATCACCGCGACGATCGGCAGTACGATTTTTGGAACGACGACGCGAAAGATTTTGAAAAGGTCGTTGCAAACTTTCCTCCAAAAATATTCTGATTATAAAACGAAAACTCCGGCTTTCCGGAGTTTTCGTTTTAACCAAACCGCATCAATTCTTCACATTTTGGTTGACACCGTCCCATTTGTGCGGTAAGATAAAAGGTGAAATTTGAATATGTCGCTATAGCTCAGCTGGATAGAGCGACCGCCTTTCCTCAAAAGGTGTTTGCACCTGAGTTCAAAATTGAATAAGCCCTGATAGCTCAGCAGGATAGAGCGTTCGCCTCCTAAGCGAAAGGCCGGCGGTTCGAATCCGCCTCAGGGTGCCATCAAAAA
>JAKSQF010000182.1 GCA_024404235.1 Clostridia bacterium
GGAAAACACGTTGCGGTCGTGTTGGGCTTTAACCGCGCCGACGAAGTCTTTTACGAGCAAGAATTCAAGGCATTGGGCGCTGAAGTTACGGTCACCACAGCGGATGGAAGTTATGGTGTCAAGGGTTTTGTGACCGACGCATTGCCCGAAAACTACACGCATTTCTACACCTGCGGACCGGAGCCGATGCTGAAAGCAGTCTATAAAGCAACGAAAACCTCGGGTCAGATGAGTTTTGAGGAGCGTATGGGATGCGGTTTCGGTGCCTGTATGGGTTGCTCCTGCAAGACATTGACCGGTAACAAGCGCATCTGTAAAGACGGTCCGGTGCTTTTAAAGGAGGAAATCTTATGGGAAGATTAAGTGTTGATCTTTGCGGTATTGAGCTGGATAACCCGATCATTCCGGCCTCCGGCACCTTTGGTTTCGGTTATGAATTTGCCGAACTGTACGATATCAACTGCCTCGGCACGTTTTCGTTTAAGGGAACGACTAAAGAGCCGCGATTCGGTAATCCGACGCCGCGCATTGCTGAGTGTCCGGCAGGGCTTATCAATGCGGTGGGTCTTCAAAATCCGGGTGTTGAAAAGGTTATTTCGGAGGAACTGCCGAAGTTAAAATCTTGTTTCCATAAGCCGGTGATGGCAAACGTCAGCGGTTTTGCTCCCGAAGAATATGCCTACACCTGCGAAAAACTTGACTGTGAGGAACAAATCGGGTGGTTTGAAGTCAATATCAGCTGTCCGAACGTGCACGGCGGGGGAATGAGTTTCGGTACCGATCCGAACGCCGCTGCAACGGTCGTAAAAGCTGTACGTGCAGTTACGCAAAAACCGATCATTATCAAGCTTTCGCCCAATGTGACCGACATTGCCGAAATTGCAAAAGCGTGTGAAGCGGCCGGTGCGGACGGAATCAGCCTGATCAATACACTTTTCGGTATGCGCATAGACCTTAAAACCAAAAGGCCCGTAATTGCCAATAAGATGGGCGGTTATTCCGGCCCATCACTGTTGCCGGTGGCTTTGAGAATGGTATATCAGGTATATGATGCCGTACAAATTCCCGTTATGGGTTTGGGCGGCGTTTCTTCGGCCGAAGACGTGATCGAAATGATGTTAGCCGGTGCAACGGCAGTACAGATCGGCTCGGCCAACTTAGTTGATCCGTATGCCTGCAAGAACATTATTGATGCTTTGCCGCAGGTAATGGACCGTTACGGAATAAACAATTTAAATGAAATTATAGGAGGCGCTCACTGTGGGTAAGGACGTCATTATTGCTTGCGATTTTGCAAGCGCACAGCAAACATTTGATTTTTTGGATCAATTTACGGGCAAAAAGCCGTTTGTAAAAATCGGTATGGAGCTTTTCTACGCCGAAGGCCCGTCCATTGTACGTGAAATCAAAAAAAGAGGGCATAAAATCTTTTTGGATCTAAAATTACACGATATTCCGAATACCGTTAAAAAGGCAATGACGGTGCTTTCCAATCTTGACGTGGATATTTGTAATCTGCACGCAGGCGGCACCATTCGTATGATGGAAGCGGCCATTGAAGGGTTGACCCGTCCCGATGGCAGTCGTCCGCTTTTAATTGCCGTTACGCAGTTGACCTCGACCGATCAGGAAAGTATGAGCCGTGATCTTTGGATCGAACGTCCGATCGACGAAGTGGTCATGCACTACGCCGAAAACGCCAAGGCCGCCGGTCTTGACGGCGTTGTTTGCTCGCCGTTGGAAGCAGGCAAGGTTCACGACCGTTGCGGCAATGAATTCTTGACCGTTACACCGGGCGTCCGCTTTGCCGACGGTGATATCGGTGATCAAAAGCGCGTGATGACACCGGCAGAGGCTAAGAAAATCGGTTCGGATTATATCGTGGTCGGCCGCCCGATCACAGCCGCCGAAGATCCCGTTGCGGCATACGAGCGTTGCGTGAACGAATTTGTAGATTAAGGAGAAAGAACTATGGAATTAAATCAACTTATCGCAAAAGATCTTTTGAAAATCAAGGCAGTATTCTTCCGACCGGAAGAGCCGTTCACCTGGGCCAGCGGAATTAAGAGTCCCGTTTACTGTGACAATCGTCTGACCCTGACCGCACCGGATGTGCGTACCGATGTTGAAAACGGTCTTGCTACGCTTATCCGTGAAAACTATCCCGAGGCCGAGGTTTTGATGGGTACGTCAACCGCCGGCATTGCACACGCCGCCATTACGGCACACATTATGGGTCTGCCAATGGGTTACGTGCGCTCGGGTGCAAAGGATCACGGCCGTCAGAATCAAATCGAAGGTCGCCTTGAAAAGGGTCAAAAGGTCGTTGTTGTTGAAGACCTGATTTCCACCGGCGGCAGTGTAATCGAAGTCGTGAACGTCTTACGTGAAGCCGGTGCCGAAATTTTAGGTATTGTTTCCATCTTCACCTACGGCATGAAAAAAGGCTTGGAGCGTTTGGCTGCTGCTGACGTTAAAAACGTTTCGCTGACCAATTTTGACTGCATTGCCGAGGTTGCGGCAGAGGAAGGATACATCAAGCAGGACGATATCAAGCGTTTGATCGCTTTCCGAAATAATCCGTCGGATGAGAGCTGGATCGGGGGCAAATAATGAAAAGTGTAATTGATACGCTGGATCTGACCGTCGAAGAACTGGACGATTTGATTTCAGTTGCCGAGGATATTATTAAAAATCCTGACAATTACAGTGAGCGGTGTCACGGTAAAAAGCTTGCCACATTATTTTTTGAACCGTCGACCCGTACCCGATTAAGCTTTGAAGCGGCTATGTACGAGCTTGGCGGTCACGTGCTTTCGGTTGCAGGTGAAAACGTTTCCTCAACCGCCAAGGGAGAAAGCATTGCCGATACCGCAAAGGTCGTCAGTTGTTACGCAGATATCATTGCCATGCGTCACTCGAAAGAGGGTGCCGCCTTTGTTGCCGCAAAAAATGCTACTGTTCCGCTTATCAATGCAGGTGACGGCGGTCATTGCCATCCGACCCAAACGTTGGCAGATTTGCTGACCATTCACCGCGAAAAGGGTACTTTTAATCATCTGACCGTCGGTCTGTGTGGTGATTTGAAATACGGCAGAACGGTACATTCGCTTATCAATGCACTTTCTCGCTATGAGGGTATCAACTTTGTCCTGATTTCTCCAGAGGAACTTCGCCTGCCGGAGTATATGAAAACCGAAGTTATTGAAAAAGCGGGAATGCATTACATTGAAATGACTTCGCTTGAAGATGCTCTGCCGCAGCTCGATATTCTTTACATGACCCGTATTCAGCAGGAGCGTTTTGATAACAAGGACGATTACGAACGCCTGAAGGACAGTTACGTGCTGACAGCCGAAAAGATGCAATCGGCCAAAAGTGACTGTTCCGTGCTTCATCCGCTGCCGCGTGTAAATGAAATCAGCGTCGGCGTGGACAACGATCCGCGCGCCTGCTATTTCAGGCAGGCCGAAAACGGAAAATATATGCGCATGGCCTTGATTCTGAAGTTGCTTGGTGACGTCGATACAGTCGCCTCCGATGCACAGTACATCCACGGTAAGCATTGCCATAACCCGAGATGTATTACTTCCTGCGAGCAGGAATTGGAGCATCTGTTTAAGCTGAGCGCTGACGGTAAGACCTACCGCTGTGTTTATTGCGAAGAAGCCGAGCAAAACGCTTGACAACTGCGCAAAGCTTTGCTATAATACTTATAAGTTGAGTGTTTTTTGCGACTGACGGATTTTGTGGAGCACCACGGAGAAACAAAAAACACGTATTTGCCGACCGTCTGGGCACACTTAGACCTCTTGGTTTGAGTGTGCCTTTTGTTATTTTACTATTATCGGCAAAGCAACGATGTTTGTAAATTATTTTTTACGGAGCGTAAGTAAATGGATATTTATCAAGTAAAGATTT
>JAKSQF010000183.1 GCA_024404235.1 Clostridia bacterium
AAACTTTTTTTGAAAGAGAAGCCGAAAAAATGCAAATTTTACTTGATTTTTCGGCATAGAAAAGGTATAATGTATAAGGCAGAAATTGGAACATTTTTACGTTAGGAAAAGGAGAAAAGAAAATGACCAATAATCAAAGTGTTTTGAAATGGTTGGATGAAATGAAGGAACTCCTTCAGCCGACCAACGTCATGTGGATCGACGGCAGCGAAGAACAGCTTGAAAAGCTTCGCGAAGAATCCGTTCAGTCCGGCGAAATGCACAAGCTGAATCAGGATTTGTTGCCGGGTTGCTATCTGCATCGCACCCAACCGAACGACGTGGCCCGTGTAGAAGGCCGTACCTTCATCTGCTCTCGCGAGAAGGAAAACGCCGGCCCCACCAACAACTGGTGTGACCCGCAGGAAATGTATACTAAACTGTATAACATCGCCCGTGGCACCTACAACGGCCGCACGATGTATATCATCCCGTATTCTATGGGACCGATCGGCTCTCCGCTTGCTAAAATCGGCGTGGAGATCACCGACTCTATCTACGTTGTTTTGAACATGGCCATCATGACCCGTATCGGCGAAAAGGTATGGGAAGTTTTGGGCGACAGCAACGACTGGGTCCGCGGTCTGCACGCAAAGTGCAACGTCGATCCGGAAAACCGTTATATCTGCCACTTCCCGGAAGATAACACCATCATTTCCGTCAACTCGGCTTACGGCGGTAACGTTCTGCTCGGCAAAAAGTGCTTTGCATTGCGTATCGCTTCCTATCAGGGCTGGAAGGAAGGCTGGATGGCAGAACACATGCTCATCCTCGGCCTGCAGAACCCGAAGGGCGAGGTCAAGTACGTTGCAGCGGCTTTCCCGTCTGCCTGCGGCAAGACCAACCTCGCTATGCTCATCCCGCCGAAATATCTGCGTGACAAGGGCTATAAGATTTGGACTGTCGGCGACGATATTTCCTGGATGAAGATCGGCCCGGATGGCCGCCTGTACGCTATCAACCCCGAAAACGGCTTCTTCGGTGTTGCCCCCGGCACGAACGAGCATTCGAACTTCAATGCACTCGAAAGCACCAAGAAGAACACCATCTTCACCAACGTTGCTTTGAATCTCGACAACAACACCGTTTGGTGGGAAGGTCTTGATAAGAACCCGCCGAAAAACGCCCTCAACTGGCGCGGCGAACCGTGGGATTACACCAAGTACGACAAAGCGGATAAGGTCGGCACCAGCGGTGCTCATCCGAATTCCCGCTTTACTGCACCTGCCAAGAACTGCCCCTGCATTTCGGACGAATTTGATAAGGGTCAGGGCGTGCCGATTTCCGCCATCATCTTCGGCGGCCGTCGTGCAAAGTGCGCTCCGCTGGTTTACCAATCCAAGGATTGGGTCAACGGTGTATTTGTCGGCTCTGCAATGGCCAGTGAAACCACCGCTGCTGCTGCCGGCGCTGTCGGCGTAGTCCGTCGTGACCCGATGGCTATGCTGCCGTTCTGCGGCTACCACATGGGTGACTACTTCGCACATTGGCTTGAAATGGGCGAAAAACTGGGCGATAAGGCTCCGAAGATCTTTAATGTCAACTGGTTCCGTACCGATGATGACGGCAACTTCCTGTGGCCGGGCTTCGGTGACAATATGCGCGTCCTCAACTGGATCATCGACCGTTGCGAAGGCAATGCAGATGCCGTTGAAACCGCTATCGGTTACGTTCCGCGTCCGGAGGACATTGACCTGACCGATTTGGATGTTGATTTCGAAACCCTGACCTCCATTCTCAAGGTCGACAAGGACGTTTGGGAAAAGGAAGCCGCCGAAATCGAAGAACATTACAAGAAGTTCGGCGATCGTCTGCCCGAGGAACTGCGTGCACAGCTTAACAACCTGAAAGAAAACCTCGCAAAGATGTAATCTTTCGAATAAAAAAACCTCCCCACTCGGGGAGGTTTTTTGTTTACAATCATCGACCGTTATGGTAAAATATCGGCAGGGAAGTGGTATTTTGACAGAGAACTATATCTTTGATTTCGGCCGTGTGTTGGTCGAGTTTGACGAGTACGCCATGACGGCGGAATACGTCCATAATGAAACGGCGGCAGAGCAGATCAGCAAAATCGTCTTTGACCGTGCCTATTGGAATCGGCTGGACGATGGCTCTATTACCGACGAGCAAGTGCTGGCGGGTATTGCCGACCGTGTTCCGGTGGAATATTGTGATGCGGCGCGTGCAGCCTACCTAAACTGGCACAAACATCTGCCAATCATCAGCGGTATGCCGGAAATTTTGCGGCAACTGAAAGCGATGGGAAAGGGATTGTACCTGCTTTCCAATATCAGTGAAGGGTTTGCCTTGCATTATGCGGAAGTGCCCGAACTGAAAGAAATTCTCGGCTTATTTGACGGTCTTGTTTTTTCGGGGCCGATCCGTATGGTCAAGCCAAATGCCGAAATTTTCGAATATCTGCTCAATCAATACGGTTTATCTCCTGAAACGTGTACTTTCATTGACGATAGCCCGAAGAATATCGCAGGTGCAAAGGCTTTAGGTATTAATACCTATTTGTTTGACGGAAACGCCGAAAAACTGCGGAATTTCTTAAAATTATAAATAGAAGACAAGAAAAATCCCCGACGGAATCAGTTATCTCCGTCGGGGATCGTTTATTATTTCTTACTGAGCACGCTGTGTTTCCGGAATCAATTTGTATTCATAGCCCTTCGCCGTTTTTGGGGGCGCTTGGCTCATATCAACCATGGAAAGCGGGATGAAGGTCAACCGTATCGGCTGTGAATTGATGGAAATATTGTAGAGAACGTCTAAAACAACGTAACCTTTGGTTGCTTCGACTTTGCGGGAGCTGATATTGTATGAGCCGCCGTTTCCAATGGTGATGGAATTGTTGTCGGAAGCCTTGCGGTTGATGGTGATCGTATTGGATTTATTGTTTCCGTAAACCCGATAATCAGCGGTCCAGTTATCAAGAGTGCAAGTTTCTCTGCCAAAGATACGGCTGCAACGAGCCCACGAATTATCCTTGATTTCATCCGGATTAAAGTAAACCCTGTCATTGTCAAAATCGTACCCGGTAATGTACATCCACTCGGCATTGGTTCCACGTGCCTCATTAAAGCCGTACGAATCCCAGTTGCTGGTTGTATCGGTTTCATCGTTATCCGTCGACGGTTTTGAAACGGAAGAATTATTTAGATCAACCTCGGTTTGTGCCTGTTCAAGTTTCAATGTTTCTGCTTCTTCGATTGCTCTGTTCTGAAGCGGGGTAACGCCAATAAACAAGAAGATTGCAACCAAAACGGAAGCCAGCAAAACCAAAGCTTTATATTGCGATTTCATACAGCTGTCAAACCTCCACTTAAAGTGTGATATAAATAATATAATATTTTAGCATACTATTTTCCGTTTTTCAAGGTCAATATTTGATTTTTTTTAAAAACCGACTCCACTTTTGCGTGAAGTCGGTTTTCGTTAATACAGCTTTACGTCAATCCAAAGATTTTCGTAATAACGGCGGGTATCATCGTCCATATCGTGATAATACTGCGTGTTTTTTGGCATCTGCGCTTCGTTGGGGTAGAGAATTGCTTTGTCCTCATCCGAAGAATAGCAGTAGTCCGGATATTCCGGTACCGAGGAATGGGGAGAGGCATAACCGATGTACTCGGCGTTTGCCAGCGCAATTTCCGGCTCTAACAGGAAATTGATATAGAGCATTGCCGCCTTATAGTTGGCAACTCCCTTCGGAATACATACGGCATCGACGAAAATGTTGGTGCCCTCCTTCGGGTAGAAGAAGCCGAGATCCTCGTTGACGTCCCGCATGGTGAGGAAATCGCCCGCATAGTAGGGGGCAATGGCCGCCTCACCGGTCTCCATTTTTCCGTAAATTTCGTCCATTACG
>JAKSQF010000184.1 GCA_024404235.1 Clostridia bacterium
GTTCTCTTAAAATCGGACGGCATCCCAACCTACCACTTTGCACACGCCATTGACGATCACTTAATGCACACCACCCACGTTCTGCGCGGTGACGAGTGGATCTCCTCCGTGCCGAAGCACATCCAACTCTTTAAGCTGTTGGGCTTCAAGGTGCCGAAGTACGGTCACGTTTCCCCCATTATGAAGCTGGATAACGGCGCTAAGCGTAAAATTTCCAAGCGTAAGGATCCCGAAGCCGCCGTTCGCTTCTTCGCCGAAGAGGGTTATGACGCCGAAAGCGTGGTCGAATATTTAATGACCATCGCTGCTTCCGATTTCGAGGATTGGCGCCGTGCCAACCCCACCGCCGATTACCGCACCTTTAAGTTCAATCTCAAAAAGATGAGCGTTTCGGGTGCGTTGTTCGATGCCAACAAGTTAAACGACGTCAGCAAGATCAAGATCGCTTCGATGAATGCCGAAACGGTCTACGGAAAACTGACCGAATGGGCAAAGGAATTTGATCCCGAGTTTGCCGCCGTGCTGACCGCCGATCCGAGCTATACCAAATCGGTGCTGGCAATCGACCGTGACGTGCCGAAGCCCCGTAAGGATATTGCCAAGTGGAACGAAGCCAAGGATTATTTCTCCTACTTCTTTGAAACGTTGTATCAGCCCTGCACCGAATTGCCCGAAAACATCATTCCGGCCGATGCCAAGGCATTTTTGGAAAGCTACCGCGCCGTTTATAACGAAGCCGACGACAAGCAGGCTTGGTTTGACCGCATTAAGCAGATCGCTCCCACGATCGGTTTTGCCGCCGAAACCAAGGAGTATAAGGCAAATCCGGAAGCCTTTAAGGGCAGCGCCGGTGACTTAAGCACCGTTTTGCGCATTGCCGTTACCGGCCGCCGCAATACGCCCGACCTTTGCAGCATTATGCAGGTGCTCGGCCGTGAAGAGGTGTTAAACCGTATCAACCACGCCATTGAGAATTTTTAAGAGGGTTAAGTAAATGGAAGAAAAAGAACTTTTGAATGAGACGGCAAAACCGTCCAACTTTATTCACGATTTTATTGACGAGGATCTGAAAGAGGGCGTTTACACCTGCGTGCAGACCCGTTTCCCGCCCGAACCGAACGGCTACTTGCATATCGGCCACGCAAAGGCGATCTGCATCGACTTCGGCACGGCTGAAAAGTATAACGGCAAGTGCAACCTTCGTTTGGACGATACCAACCCCACTAAAGAAGATGTCGAGTACGTCGACGCCATTCAAAAGGATATCGAATGGCTCGGCTTTAAGTGGGATAACGTCTACTACGCTTCCGATTATTTCGATTTTATCTATGAATGTGCGCTGAAGCTCATTGACAAGGGCCTGGCCTTTGTTGATGAAAGCACGGCGGACGAAATCCGCGAAATGCGCGGCACCTTGACCGAAGCCGGTAAAAACAGCCCCTACCGTGACCGTCCTGTGGAAGAAACGAAGGAACTGTTCCGCAAAATGACCGCCGGCGAGGTGGAAGAGGGCAAAATGGTTCTGCGTGCCAAAATTGATATGGCATCGCCCAACCTGAACCTGCGTGACCCCATTATCTACCGTGTGTTAAAGGCGACCCACCACCGCACGGGCGATAAATGGTGCGTCTACCCGATGTACGACTTTGCGCACCCGTTAAGCGATGCGAAGGAGGGCGTGACCCATTCGCTTTGCTCGTTGGAATTTGAAAATCACCGTCCGCTGTACGACTGGTTCCTGCAGGCGTTGGAGATCCCCACGCCGCCCCGCCAGATCGAGTTTGCGCGTATGAACGTCAACTACACGCTGACCAGTAAGCGCAAGTGCCTGAAATTAGTCAACGACGGTTTGGTTTCGGGTTGGGACGACCCCCGTATGGCCACCCTTTGCGGTATGCGCCGCCGTGGCTATCCGGCCGAAGCCGTGCGTGCTTTCGTTGAAAAAATCGGTGTTTCCAAGGCTTACAGCGTTATCGACTACGCCCTGCTTGAATCCTGCGTGCGTGACGATTTGAACCAAAACGCCGACCGCACCATGGCGGTTTTGCGTCCGCTTAAAATCGTGATTGATAACTATCCCGAAGACAAGACCGAAGAAATTTCGGTTGACATAAACCCGAATAAGCCGGAATTGGGCACCAAAACGGTCACCTTCTCGCGTGAGCTGTTTATCGAGCAGGACGACTTTATGTTAGACCCGCCCGGAAAATATTTCCGTTTGTGCCCTGCAAAGGAAGTGCGCCTGAAGGGTGCTTACTACGTGCGCTATGCTTCGCACGAAACCGATGAAAACGGCAATATCACGGTCGTTCACTGCACCTACGATCCCGAAAGCCGCGGCGGTGAAACGCCCGACGGCCGCAAGGTCAAGGGTACCCTGCATTGGGTCAACGCAAACGATTGCAAAACGGCTACCGTCCGTCTGTACGACCGCTTGTTTAACGTCGAAAACCCGAGTGATGAAGAGGGCGTTTCTTCCTTTGCCGATAACCTCAACCCCGATTCGCTCGTCACTTTGGAAAACTGCAAGATCGCCGGCGATCTGTTCGATGCAAAGCCGGGCGAAACCTTCCAGTTTATGCGTCAGGGTTACTTCTGCGCAGACGTTGATTCCACCCCCGAAAAACCCGTCTTTAACCGCACCGTTGCGCTGAAAGACTCGTTTGTGAAAAAGCAATGACAAACGCCGAAGTTTTTGAACTGCTTGACCGCCTGTACCCGTGCGAAACGGCACTGCCGTTCGATAATCCCGGCTTTTTGGTCGGCGACCGCGGGGCAACCGTCGAAAAGGTACTCGTCTGCCTTGACTGCGGCCTTTCTGCCGTGCAGGAGGCGGTAAAGCGCGGCTGCACGCTGATCGTTACGCATCACCCCGTGATTTTTGATGCGCTGAAAAGCGTCACCGAAGAAAGCGTGGTCTTTGCGGCTTTGCAGGCGGGCGTTTCGGTCATTTCCATGCACACCAATTTGGATATGGGCGAAAACGGTGTGAACGATTGCCTTGCACGGGCGATTGGTTTACATAACGTCGAAGATTACCGCACAAGCGACGGCTACCTGACCCGCACGGGCGAGGTTGATCCCGTTATGCCGCAGGAATTTGCCGAAATGTTGAAAACGGCGCTTGGCGGTCGGGTAAAATACACCGCCCCCGAAAAACCGATTCGCAAAGTCCTGCTTTGCAGCGGCAGTGGCGGCGATTATATTCATGAACTGCCCCGCTCGGGCTGTGATGCGTTGGTCACGGCCGACGTAAAGCATAATTATTTTGTGGATGCTTTTAATAACGGCCTTGCGCTGTTCGATGCCGGCCACTTTGAAACCGAGGACGTGGTGGTCGAACCGCTGGCCGAAATGTTACGGAACGCATGCCCCGAATTGACGGTGGAAACCTATCATCCCGAAATGTTGAAATACTGTTAATAAATGCACGGTCTTTCAAAAGAGAGACCGTGCTTTTTTATATGATCTCTTCCGCTCTGAAAATTGCCGCACGTATTTTTTGAATCACCGAATAATCCGGCGCACCGTTTTGCAGATAGGCGGATTTGTTGACCTCGACCATCAGCGAGGAAATATCGCATTTTGCCCTTCCGCTTAAAACGGCATTCGGCACAAGACTGCCCTTGTATGGGTAGTTTTCCGCCACCGTAAACCCCAACTGCCCAAATGTTTTCACGACCCGTTCTGCCGTTTGACGTGGGCAAAAATCATCATACCCGATGCAGATATCGGGCAGCGGTTCGGTCGGGGCAAACGTCAAAATTTCGCGCGAAAAACTGTGCAGATCCCAAAAATGCACCACCCCCGAAAAATCGGCAACGGCATTGTCCAATCGCTTGTGGTGGGCGGTGTAATATCGCATTGTTTGTCGCCGTAAATCTTCGTCCACCTGCTTGATTTTT
>JAKSQF010000185.1 GCA_024404235.1 Clostridia bacterium
GTTGCCGCTGTTGCAGATAATTGCCTGCGCCTTACCGTTCTTCAAATGATTTTTCGTAACGGTAAGCGGTGCGCCCTTTACAAGATTGGTGGTATAAACCGCCGCCGCGCTTGCCGGCATCGCGCTTACGATCAGCGAAAGATCCTTTTTGGTTTTATTTTTACGAATGCCGCAGTGAATACCTGCCGCCTTAAATCCTTTTGCGGCACAAACGCCGCCGTTGATCAACTGCATTTTTTATCCTCCGAAATCAAGGCCGGTCGTTTCGTCCAAGCCCAGTACAATGTTCATATTCTGCAAAGCCGCACCCGATGCGCCCTTGCCGAGATTATCAAATCGGGAAACCAGCAAGATACGCTCATCATTGCCGAAGACGGCGATTTGCATATCATCTCTGCCCGAAAAGGCACCGCCCGATAAAAAGCCGTTTTCATCGGCCGAGTCACAAAAAGAAATCAGCTTGCCGGTATAGTAGGATCGGTAAAGTGCTTTGATCTCTTCAAGCGTTGCGTTTAACTGATCGGCAAAAAGCGGGACGGCGACCGCCATACCCGAATAGTAAGACGACACGATCGGTGAAAACAGCGGTGCCGTTTCCAAACCGCAAAGCTTCTGCATTTCGGGCAGATGCTTATGGGTTTGCGAAAGGCCGTAAATACGCGGTGCGGTCAGCGTTTCTTTCAGGTCATCATCGGTATAATCGGCAATCATCTTTTTGCCGCCGCCCGAATAACCGGTCAGCGAAAAACTGCTGAGCTTTGCCGCTTTGTCAAGCAGGCCTTTTTCAACCAGCGGAGCAACCAACGAAACGAAACCGCTTGCGTGACAGCCGGGGTTGGCGATCCGCTTAGACACGGCGATTTTTTGTGCTTGACCGGTCAGCTCCGGAAAACCGTAGGTCCACCCCGCGGCCGTGCGATGTGCCGTAGAGGTATCAATAATGACGGTGTCAGGGTTTTCGACGAAGGTTACCGCTTCCTTGGCCGCGGCATCCGGCAGGCATAAAAACGTGACATCCGAACGGTTGATGGCATCTTTTCGGGCCGCAGGATCCTTTCGGTTTTCCTCACCCAGCGTAATCAATTCGATATCCTTACGCGCGCCCAAGCGTTCGTAAATACGCAGTCCCGTTGTACCGGCACTGCCGTCAATAAATACTTTCGTGCTCATTTTACTGCTCCCGCATACTATTGCAAACTTTTTTGAATAAATATGCAGATATTATACCAAACTTTTGCCTTTTTGTCAAGAAAAAACTTAAAATTATGCAATATATGCACATTATATTCATTATTTCATTCTTTTTCGTATTTTTTTGCATAAAAGGTCCGATGATATGCAAAGGACCGGAGAGCGAAAAATCACTCTCCGGTCTTTTTCAGTCTTTTTTTAAAGCCTCTACACCGATTTCACGGGTAGGCTGCGGCATTGAAAAGGCAATCTGCGTTTCGGTATGGCCAAACGCATTGACCTCGCCGATAAAGGTGTCCAGCGCCTCGGTCGATTCGAAGGCAACCTTAATCAGCTGAGAATACCGCCCCGTTACACAGTTACACTCCAACACGTTGGGATGCGCCGTAATGTAGGGGTAAAAGGTCGGCTTTTGCGCCGGATCCAATTCGAGATGCACAAAGGCGACGATCGGCATTCCGACCGCTTTTAAGTTGATTTTTGCAGAATAGCCGTCAATAATCCCCTCTTTTTCCAAGCGGGCCAATCTTGCCGCTGTGGCAGGTGAGGACAAAAACACCTTTTCCGCCAGCACCTTTAAGGGCATGCGGGCATTTTCCTGCAAAAGTTCGATCAACTGCAGATCAATGTGATCCATTCGGTCAGTCCCCCATTTCGTTCAAAAATGAAAGCATTGTATCAACATAATCGAACGTGCCCGCTTTGTTTCGGTAATTTGAACCGGCACAATGGACGCCCGGTAGCTCAACGACTTTGATCAGCGGATCACTGAACAAGCGGCGGAAGCTTTCAAACAGCAGTCGATTCTGCGTGCCGCGGCAGGGCATATCATCCGAATAGTAAATCAGCAAAAGCGGTTTCAGCTCGGTGTTCGCATTCAAATAATAAATCGGGGCGGTTTCGTCGATACGTTCTAAGCGGGAGTCGATTCCACGCTCGCGCAAAACGTTAAAATGCGCCGTTACCTGAGCGCTGTCTGAAACAAAGGCCTTGATTTTTGAAGAATCCACGCCGGCATCGGCAAAAAACTGCGGATTGAGATACAGCATACAGGTAATATATGCCCCTGCCGACTGCCCTGAAACAATAACACTACCGTTGCCGCCCATTTCGGGCAACTTTTCCTGACAAAATGCCAAAGCATTGGCACAGTCTACGATAAATTCGGGAAAACGTGCCTGCGGATAAAGTCGGTATTCGACCGACGCCACCGCATGACCGGCCCGAACCAAATCTTCGGCAAACTCAAAACTTTTTCGGTCGCCTGCCTCAATACCGCCACCGTGAATCCAGAATATCGTATCAAACCGATCGGCATCGGGCAGATAAAAATCAACCTTTTCCCATTCGTTTATACCGTAGGCAACGTCTAAAACCGTTCGCATTGCAATCCCCTTACTGTGCTTTTTTCTCCTTCGCGCGATAATGGAAATACAGGCAAAGGTCAATGGACACCATCACGAAATTCAGCACGTAAATGGCGAAAACCCACCATTTGGACGGATTCCAGTTGACGATTTTGCTTGCAATACCGCAAACGTAACCAAAGTCGATCAACAGCAAAAACGCAAGGCTTTTGCCCTTTGTGGATTTGTTTCTTAACGACGTAATAATATTATTCGGCCACGAAAAACCGAATGCGGCAATCATAATTGCCTCTAAAATTGATGCTACTTCCTGCATGGTAATTCTCCTTACTGCGCCGCCAAAACTTCGGCAACGGTTTCCTTGATTTTTTCGATGATTTCGGGCAAGACTTCCTCTTCCGGATCATCGGGCATAAAGTCGACTGCCTTTACGTCCCCGCCGAACATGACACCGTACCAAGCCAAAGCGGCGGCATAACGACCGTAACCAAGCGACAGATGGAATCCGTCACGGGTGAGGCGGCGGTCGGCGAAAAACGGCTCGTTTTTACGCAGGGTTTGGATGATCGTACCAACGGGAATGACGGGGGCTGAAATCATACGGCCGGCCATTTCATAAGCCGCCGTCAGGCAACCGTACATTGCCTTTTGATCGCCGAGGTAAATATCCCCGAACAGCGGGTGATCATCAAACGCCCAGGTCTGCTGAATATAGAATTTTGCCTTAGGGCAACGCTCCCGCACAAAGGCGGCAAGCTCCTTCAAATGAGCATAAGAGCTGATAATTCCGCACTCGCAACTGGCCTGCTGAAAGGTAATGATATCCCAATCTTCGGCGGCAAGGGCATCGGGCAAAGAGATTTTTCGATCGGTCACGCCGTTGAATTCATAATCGTAAGCGGACTCGTTATCCTGCGCGTGCTGCCAATGGGTAGCGATTGAGCAACCGCCGATGAAAAGATTGGCACAGCTGACCTCTTGTCCGGCCGAAGCGCAAAGACGGGGCAAATATTTCTGTGCATCCTGCGAAAAACTATTACCGACACTTAAAATTTTAATCATAATATCCCTCTTATTTAATCACGAGATTTTCCGTTTCTTCTACGGCACGGCTGACGAAATCAGCCACGCTCATCGAACCGAGGTCGCCGTTTTCGCCACGTTCACGAACCGAAACGGTACCGGTTTCAACCTCGCTGTCACCAACGATGAGCATATACGGTACACGCTCCATACGGGATTCACGAATCTTATAACCGATTTTTTCGTTACGGCAGTCAACCTCCACACGGATGCCCTTGGCTTCCAGTTGCTTCTTGACTTCGTAAGCATAGTCGTGATGAC
>JAKSQF010000186.1 GCA_024404235.1 Clostridia bacterium
TCGTGATTCGACAGACAACCAACTAGGATTTTATTTGATGACAACCCAGGCCGGCACAATCTTTATGGATTTCCAATATGATATAAGTCTCAAGAAAATTATGATTAGTGCGGACTATTTTATTGATGATGAATATGCGTTTGCGATGGCTGAAATGTTAGTGACAGAAGTCGGCTTTGAGAAAAATGCAATTTATAATTTTACGTATAATACGACTCCTCGTGATGATCAGTATCTTTCGGAATTATATAATCAGCTTTTTGAGATAAGCCTAATTGTCTGGGACGATATCCTGTACGACAACTGCGGTCTGCACATGAAAGACATCGGTTTCACATCGTTTCAACCATAAAACAGGATATGACGTGCACAGTCGGCCCCTGCCTTACTATATATAGGGGCACTGCTGTGGAAAATCCTCGGGAATATTTTTTTGCCGCCTGCTCCAAATTTTTCTTGTCAAAAGCTTAACAAATCTTGACGCTTGCAAGGGTTTATGATATGATGTGCATAGGTATTTTCCCTATTATATATAAAGGAGTCGTTGCGTGATGAAAAAGATTCTTGCCGGCATTCTTTGTGTCGTTCTGCTTTGCGCCGTTCTGCCGCTTGGGGCATTTTCGGTCAGTGCGGCGGACGGTACCTGCGGAAAAAACGTTTCGTGGGAACTGGATTTTGCGGCAAAAAAGCTTACCATTTCCGGCACGGGTGCAATGACCGATTACGGCGAAGGTGAATTTTCACCGTGGTATACCCTTACAAGCTATTATAACACCGTTGTCATTGAAGAGGGCGTTACCACCGTCGGCAGAAGGGCGTTTTACTCCTGCAATAACATTACTTCTGTCAAGATTGCAAACAGCGTGACTAAAATCGGCGATTACGCTTTTACAAGATGTACTGCCCTGAACGGCATCGCTCTTCCGAATAGCGTGATAAGCATCGGCTGTAATGCGTTTGAATATTGCGAAAAGCTGCGCACCGTCACCTTTGGCAAAAACTTGAAAACCATCGGTGAAAAAGCTTTCCGTTTGTGTACGGTGCTTTCTGCGGTCACCCTGCCGAACGGCTTGACAACCATTGAAAGCAATGCGTTTGCCGGCTGTGCGGCGCTGAAAAAAGCCGTCCTTCCGGACAGCTTGACCGCCATTGACGATTACGCTTTTTGGAGTGTCAATTCGGCATTTACCATTGCCTGCCACGCGGGTACGGCTGCCGAAAAATACGCCATCAGCCGCTCGATCCCCTATACCCTTTTGCACACCGCCGCCGATTTGGTGCGCATTAAAATGGTAATTATGTACGGCATTGCCGCCCCCACCTATGACGAAAACGGTGACGGTGTGATGGACGTGCGTGATTTGGTGACCCTGAAAAAACAGCTTGCCTAAAACAGTGAAAAACCGATTTAAAGGAGCGATTATGATGAAAAAGATTTTTGCAACCGTTTTGTGTATCGTTTTACTTTGTACCGTTCTGCCGCTGGGTGCTTTTACCGCCAGCGCGGATGCAAGCGGTACCTTTGGCGATGATATGCGTTGGACACTTAACGACACCACCAAGGTGCTGACCATTTCCGGCAACGGCGCAATACCGGATAATCTGTCCGAATTTGAATTTTACAAGTCAAGATTTAATACTGTGGTGATCGGTAACGGCATAACCCGTATCGGCAGTTATGCTTTTACCTATTTCGATAACATCACCACCGTAACGCTTCCGGAAACGCTGAAAAGCATCGGGTCAAGTGCGTTCTATAGCTGTACCTCGCTGAAAAGTGTGGCGATTCCGAACAGCGTAACGACTTTGGAGAACAATGCGTTTTACGGCTGTACGTCTTTAAGTACCGTCACGGTCGGCAACGGGCTGACAACGTTGGGGATGCAGGTATTTTCAAGCTGCTCGTCTCTTACAAGCATCAACCTGCCCGAAAGCGTGAAGCAAATGGGCTGGAACGTGTTTGGCGGATGCGGCAATCTCACCATTTCCTGCTATGCCGATAGTTATGCTATGCAGTATGCAAAGGATTACCGCATTAATGTAAAGGTTTTATCGAAATTCACCGCCGCCGATATCGTGCGTGCAAAGATCGTGATTTTGTACGGCATTGTCGCCCCGCAATACGAAGTCACCGGCGACGGCGTAATGGACGTGCGTGATTTGGTCGCCATGAAAAAGGAAATAGCGGCGTAAAACGGCTTGACCATTTGCTATATATAAAACAAAAGGAGATTTTTACTATGGATTTTTCAGATCAGTCTACTTATTCAACCGCCTCGGGCATTCAGGGTTTGCAATACGTTGTTTTGCAGGTCACCTTGAAAGAAAAGTTCATCGGTACCGGCTCGAAAAACCTGACCGCTTTGGAGCAGGTCATTAACGAGCAGGCCGCCAAAGGCTATCGCCTGCATACCATTACCACGGCGTCCGCAACCAGCGGCGGCTTGATGGGCGGCGACCGCATTCAGGCAACAATGGTATTTGAAAAACTGTAATTCGCAAAACGCAAAACAACCCCCGAGGAATTTTAAAATTTCCTCGGGGGTAAATTTTTTCCATGACGGTTTTTGTAAACTTTCGTTTTTGCAGTTCGTAGGGGCGAACTGTGTTCGCCCGATTCGGTATTGCACCTTATCCCGCAATTAACTTTTTGGCGCGGACAAGGTCGCAAACGTCGCAAACCTCATCGACGTTGTAGTCGTCGGTCGGCAAAACCGCCGTACCGCTTAACAAATTCCGCTGCAGACGGGCAACGTCCACCGCCGTGGGCAACACAAAGAAATGAAGTCCCCGCACCGTGGCGTGCCGCTCGATCGTACTGCCCTTTGCACCGTAGATCGCCCCGTAATAATCGGTAAACGCATCGGTCGCGATATTCGTCACGCTGTTAGAAATGATCAGGTTTTCAATCATATCACAAAGCCAAAACGCCTTGGAGCCGATGGTGGTAAGGCTTTGCGGCAGGTAAATTTTTCGCAACCGTGTGCAACCGTTCAAAGCGCTTTCTCCAATGGTGGTAACGCCCGACGGAACGGTCAGCTCGGTCAAATTCCAGCATCCGCCGAACATTCCTTTGGAAAGCACCGTAACGCCGGCAGGGATGGTAAAGCTTTCAAAATCGCAGTTCCAAAAAGCATAGGCGCCAAAGGCGGTGACGCTTTGCGGCAGCGAAATATCGGTAAGACCCGTGCAATCCCGAAAAGCGCTTTCGCCGATGTAGGTGCAACCGTTTTCGACCTGCAGGATTTTCATTTCCCTTCGCAAACTGTTCCACGGGGAAAGCCGGCCGTGATAATCGTCCATAGCGCCCGTGCCGGAAATATTCAGCGTTTTGGTGGCGGCGTTATACGACCACGTAAGATTTGCACCGCACTTGTTGTCGTCTTCTTCGGCAAAGACGGTAAGCGGCAAGGCGCCAAGCAACAGCAAAATGCAAACGATAACACAGCAAAACTTTTTCATAATAACCCCTTAAATGATTTTTGGGTTTATTCGGCGAGGATTTTTTTGGCGCGGACAAGGTCACGCACGTCGACCGTGCCGTCGGCATTGTAATCGGCCGAGGCGGAAATTTCTTCTTCGCCCAACAGCGCACGCATTAAGCGCACCATATCGGTCGTGGTGGGCAGGGGAGCCTCACCGCCGTTTTGCACCGTAACGGTAAAGGTGGTGCTGACCCCCAAATAGGTCAAGGTGACCGTTTTAGTACCGGTGGTGGAAAAATCATCGCACGAAATCGTGCAAAAATCATCGTAATACCATTCCAACCGCTTGTTGGGCAGATAAACGGCAACGATCAACCCTTCGACGTTCAATTCTTCGCCGACGTTGTAAACCACCTTGTCCGGCACCGAAAAGACCTTCATTTTAAC
>JAKSQF010000187.1 GCA_024404235.1 Clostridia bacterium
TTGGTGCAAACATCGGGCATCTGTCTTTTGAGGACATTGAATTAACACTGCATCGGGATCGTTATCCGCTTTCGCATTTCCTTTGCATCGGCCCGAAATCGACCTTAGTCGACGACAATACCGTTGAAATCTTTGATCCTTATTTGTCCTCAACTTTAGAAGAATTGCACTTGAAAAATATCACGATAAATGGTGAACGTGTCAGCGATATTTCGCCGTTTATTAAGGAAATTGAATTTAACAACATAAATAACGACGGATTTTCGACCGGCAAAGGAACGGTTAAAAAGATATTCGTGCAACATTAAAAAACGCTCTGCCGAAAGGCAGAGCGTTCATCATTTATATCAGTTGTTGTTCGTTGATCATCAATTTGAATTCAAGGCCCAGTTTTTCGGCGGCTTTTCGGCAAAGGATCATACGATCTAAAAAGATTTCAAAATAATCCATCACCGAGCCGACGTGGGTATCGACCGTGAGTTTTAATTTAATAAGCGTATGGGCTTCGTTGATTTTCAGTTCGGACTTTTTGACCGAATAATTCACCCGGTCGTGGATATCGAAGCTGGTGATATCCTGATTGCGCACACGACTGCGACGCACGTCGGATTTATCGGCCAAAATCAATGCGGCGGCCAATTCGTTGACCGGCTGCCCCGTTCCCTCGTCGTGATTGCCGATCGCCGTTGTGATAATGGCGATTTCGTCGGCCGGAAAATTGCGTTCATCCAGCAAGCGGAAAGCCATTACCGCACCGCTTTGGCTATGCTCGACCCGATTGACAAGGTTGCCGATATCGTGCAGGTAGCCGGCGATTTTCGCAAGTTCTACTTCACGCTTCGGAAAACCGAGCGTTTCCAAAATATAGCCGGCCTTTTCAGCCACAGCTGTCACGTGAGCAAAGCTATGCTCAGTAAAACCCAAGGCGATGAGCGAAGCGTCCGCCTGCGTGATGTAGGTCTGAATAGTCGGATCTTGTCGGATTTCTTCGTAAGTCATTGATTCACCTTTCCGGCAGTTGCCGTTTAATGCTCGGCCCGCTGGGGACGAAGCATCAAATCCCGCACAACATCTTTTACGTTGACGTTCTCATAAAGAACCTTATAGCACTGTTCGATAATGGGCATTTCGATCCCGTTCTTTTCGGCCAGCGTATGCGCCATTAAGGCGGCATAGTAGCCTTCGACCGTGCCGACCTGCGCCAAAGCTTCTTCGACCGGAACACCCGAGCCGACCTTGAAACCGAAACGGTTATTTCGGCTGTGTTGCGAGGTACAGGTAACGACCAAGTCGCCGATGCCGGTAAGTCCTGCAAAGGTATGCTCCTTCGCACCCATAAAAACACCCAAACGGGACATTTCCGCCAAACCGCGGGTGATCATTGCCGCTTTGGTATTATCCCCGAGACCAAGGCCGTCACAGAAGCCGGCACAAACGGCGATGACGTTTTTTAAAGCACCGCCAAGCTCAACACCGAACAGATCGTCCGACGTGTAAATGCGCAAAAAATCAGTAGACATCAGGTTTTGAACGATTTCTGCCACGGGGTGGGAATCGGATGCCGCTACGACCGAGGTCGGCATTTGGCGGGAAACCTCCTCTGCATGGGAAGGACCCGAAAGCACCGCAACGCTTGCCGACGGCAATTCCTGCTGAATAACCTCGGAAAGGCGCAGAAGCGAATCTTTTTCCACACCTTTGGATACGTTCACCACAATGCCGAAATCCTGCTGTGTGGCCAATTTCTGCGCCGTTTGGCGCACGGCGATGGAAGGTACCGCAATAATGGTCAATTGCGAACCTTTTACGCAGGATAAATCGGAGGTGATTTCTATTTCGTCCGGCAATTTAATTCCCGGCAACAGGCGTTCGTTACCGCGGTTTTCACGAAGTAAGCGCACCTCGTCCTCGAAAGGAGACCAAATATTAACCTTATGGCCACGGTAATGGGCGGTCATGGCCAAAGCCATACCCCAACCGCCGGCACCTAAAACCGAAATTTGTACCATTTAAGACATTCCTTTAAAATTAAGTTTTTTCTCCTCGCCGTTCAGCAGGCGCTGAATGTTGGAGGCGTGGCGCAAAAAGATGATCGTGCCCATTGCAAGGCTCATCAAAATCTGCGGTGTCGCTTCGGCGACCGAATCGCGGAATACGAAAGAAAAGACCACCACGACAACGGTGGCGAGCAGAGAGCTTGCCGAAACGATGCGGGTCAGTAAAACCATAACGGCAAAGAACAGCAAACCGATTATGATTGCCGGTGTGGAGCAAATAAGATAAATTCCAACGCTGATGGCAACACCTTTTCCGCCCTTGAACTGGAAGAAAATCGGGAAAACGTGACCGACCATACAGGCCAAACCACAGAGATAAGCACCGTAGATGGGCATTGCCCAGTTGATGCCCTGCTTCAACATATACTCGAAAATATAGTGACCCAAAGTGCAGGCCAACAGACCCTTCAGCACGTCACAGAGAAAGGTCAGCAAACCGGGGACGATGCCTGCCACACGCAGGGTATTGGTTGCCCCGGCGTTCCCACTGCCGAAATCACGCACGTCACGGTCGGTAAAAAGGCGGGTGAAAATCACGGCAAAGTTGACACTGCCGATCAAATAAGCGGCAATTACCGTTACAACAGCGGTCATAATCATTTGCCGTCACCCCTTTCCCGTATTACAAAGCGCACCGGCGTACCCTCAAGCCCGAACGTAGCACGGATCTGGTTTTCAAGGTAACGCTGATAGGAAAAATGGAACAGATCCGCCCGATTACAGAAGCAAACAAAGGTGGGCGGGCAGGTAGATGCCTGCGTCATATAGTAAATTTTAAGGCGGCGTCCCTTATCGGTAGGCGGCTGCACACGAGCCGTTGCATCAGCCAAAATATCGTTCAGCTTACCGGTCGAAATACGCATGGTATTCTGCGCATAAACGTATTTGATCAGTTCAAACAAACGATCCAACCGCTGACCGGTTTTCGCCGAAATAAAGATGATCGGCGCATAAGGCATAAAAGAAAAATCGTTCATCAGCTTTTTGCGGTATTTATCCATGGTCTGCCCGTCTTTTTCGACGATATCCCATTTATTTACCGCAATAATGCAGGCCTTTCCCTGCTCTAACGCAAGGCCTGCCACCTTGGAATCCTGCTCGGTAAAGCCATCGTGGCCGTCAATGAGAATCACGCACACGTTTGCACGTTCAATCGCCATTTTAGCACGCAATACGCTGTATTTTTCGATTTTATCCTCTACACGGCTTTGACGGGGCAGACCCGCCGTATCAATGAAATTGAATTTACCCTGTTCGTTTTCCACAACGGTATCAATTGCATCACGCGTAGTACCGGCGATATTGGAAACGATAGAACGCTCTTCGCCCGAAATTTTATTGACAAGCGAAGACTTACCGGCATTCGGCTTTCCGATGACGGCAACATTGATGACCTCTTCGTCGTCCTCGTCAAAAAGCTCCTGCGGAAGATACTGAAAAACCGCATCCAAAAGGTCGCCCGTTCCGTGGCCGTGCACCGAAGAAACAGCGATCGGATCCCCCAAACCGAGGTTATAAAATTCATAAATTTCAAGCGGGGCATCGCCCACCTTATCGCACTTATTGACGCACAAAACGATGGGTTTGCCGCTGCGCTGCAGCATAGCGGCAATTTCCATATCGGTTGCGGTAACACCGGTTTGCAGGTCGGTGACCATAATGATCACGTTGGCGGTTTCAATCGCCAACTGTGCCTGCGAACGCATACCGGCAAGAATCACGTCATCGGTTTTCGGCTCGATACCGCCGGTATCGACCAGCATCACCTTGCGGTTCAACCACTCGGCATCGGCATAAATAC
>JAKSQF010000188.1 GCA_024404235.1 Clostridia bacterium
TTTGATAATCCCAAAAACGGCGGCGCTTTTCGGCACAGTAATTCCGCACAAAGGCTGTTTGTTCGGTAATATCGGTTGCAAGATAATCTTTAACAACGTCGGTCAAAAGACTTACTTCTGCCCCGCCGAACGCATTGAGCGTTATGCTTTCATTACTTTGCGGCACTGTAACCGAATACTCGGCACGAACGGTAACGCTGCCCGTTAAATTTTCAGTTTTGTGTGGTTCCCATCGGCCGACCGCGTTTTTGACGGACGGAACGGCAGGCTCTTTCCCGACCACGGTGGAATTGCTCAAAACAAAGGGTACTTTTTCGACCAAGCGGCCGCCTGCATAATAAGAAGCATTCAAGGATATTTCTTCGTAAACGGCCGTGAAAACCGTATCCGCTTCGACGGTATCGTTTTCGAAATCAAACATTTTGCCGCTTGTTTCGTTTTTCCACCCGACCAGTTGATAAGGAAATCGGTTAGGCGGGCAGTTCGGTGTGGCCGGTGGCGGCAACAGGCAGTTTTTACCGCCCGCAATGACCGCAGGCGCATCGCCGTTTTTCGGGTCATACGTAATTTTTACCGACTGCGTCGTAAAGTGCGCATACAGTTCGGTGTTCTGCCCGATTTCGGTTTCAAAATCGAAGGGATTTCCCTCGGCCGTATACCAACCCTTGAAAAACTGTCCGTTTTTGGACGGAGCGGCAGGCTTTTTGATAGGGAAGCCTTTTTGGGCATAAGCGTCGTGATAGAGTTCCTCGTCAACGAAAAATTTGACCGACAGCTCGTGTGAGGGCAAAATTACGAAATCTTTATTGGCTTCAATATAAATATCGTTCCCGAAGGGCGGACGGGAATTGGCGTGAACGTAGAAACTGCTGATCATTTCACCGTTGATTTTCAGGTAAATAAGATCCTCGCCCGTATGTTCGCCCGAAATGACACGCACTCTTCCCTGCTCAATTCCGTACCAGCTGTTGCTTCGGAAGGGGAATCTTTTCGCGCCCTCGACACCTTCGTGAACTTCCCACCCAAACCTCAGTTGCGTATGTACGCCCGGTGACACGTAAGAGCGGCAAAAACCGCAGTTACCGCCGATATCGACGACCGTAAACGAGCCATTGCCGATGCTGTTGATATTATTCCCCGTTTTCAGCACACTTTTGACAATCGTAGACCGTGTTTTCGAGGTGGCCGCATAGGGGTACAAAATACCGATCGCATCCTCGGTCGGGGTATCTTTTACAATACCCTCGGGTACGATATCACCGACGTTGATAACGTCGATATCATCGGTATATTTTTCGGTTTCAAAGCAAGAAAAGTCGGCCACGCTTTTTCCTCCATCGGGCAAGCCCGTTTTTTATTTACATTCTTCCAATACCGCAACACCAAAGGGTTCAACGGTAATATCGCCGTCGACGACATCACCCGTGACAAGATTTTTATAGCGGATACTATTATGATAAATACCGCCCTTGCCACGCACATCCAAAACAATCACGCCGGACGTATTTTCACCCTTGCGGGGAGAAACGATGAGCAAATCGCCCTCGGTCGTGTTGCAGGGGATATTTGCCTTTTGGCAGACACCGGTAATCAGTTTTGCCATATCCTTTTCATCGGGCAGGGTGCCTAATACGTAAACAAAGCCCTTACCGACGGGGAAACACTGCAAAACAGCGCCGCCGATTACATCTTTATGACCCTTTGTCACGGTGACGATATCGGCCGATTCGTTCGGTTCAAAGGTTTCGTAGTAGAAATTGCCGCCGAATTCTTCGCCGTCGTTCCACTCTCCACCGGTCAGTTTTTCCTTATCGGGGAACCAATACTTAAATACGGCAGGGGTTAAATCCTCCAACATACCGTGCAGGCGGTCGGTAAATCTTGTACCGTCCGCGGTGCGAATATCGGTCAAAGGTCCCGTGACCCAGACACCGCCGTTTTTCACCCATTCGGCAATTCTTTTGCGCAAATCGCCCTGATCGAGCGTGATCATCAGCGGCGAGAATACAACGTCGTATTTTGAAAGGTCGGCCGCCTCGTCGATAACGTCGGGACGAAGACCTGCCTTAATCAACGGTTTATAAAAATACTTTTTCAGGTTCGGTTCGTACGCAAAATCGCCCACGACCGGCTGGGTTTCAAACATATTGCGGCAAAGCGATGAAAAGTGCATGGCGACCCTGGTTTCGACCTTCGTATTGTTGATAAAATCGGCGCAGGTCTTAAAATCGCGCGCCACCGCCTTGACCTCTTCGGTGCTGTACATCGGGCGACCGCTGGAATCAAGCACCGAGCCGTGCACCAATTCGTGACCCGCCCAATGGGTGCGCCACAGCCAGTACATATTGGCTTCGCCGCCGAGTGCCAACGGCAGCCACGAGTTTGCGTAGCAGAAGCCGTCCGGCTTGATACTGCCCGACGTTCCGGCCGAACCGCAGAAGCAGGTAGCGGTTTCGGTATTCCAGAAAGGACGCTCCTTAAAAGTACGGATATAGTCAAACCACAAGCAGCATTCCCAAAGGTCTTCGGGGGTGTTGTAGTGGTTGAACTGCACCATATCCATCGGATCGTGCAGTTTGCGGTAGTTCATGGCATTAAAGGGGATTTGATCGGTACCGATGGGGGCTTTGGTGTATTTTTTCAAAATTTCGGCCTGCATGGCAACAAAATCAATATTTGCCTGACCTGCGGCTGTCAAAAATTCCTGCTGCAAATGCGGATTGACCCAGGTATCGCGCGGCAGAGGGACTTCGTCAAAGCTGTCGTATTCCTGACTGAAAAGATTAAGGTTCAGCCGTTTATTCATTTCTTCGACCGTGCCGAATTTGTTTTCAAGATGCTTGTGATACTTGGCTTCGCAGTTTTTGCAGAAGCACCCTTCCCCGTTTTGCAGGTAGATTTCATTGTCGATCTGCCAACCGATGATGGCCTCGTCGCTGCCGAATTCTTCGGCCATTTTTTCAACGATGCGTGCGGAATACTTCCAATACGTCGGGTTATTCGAGCAGGCGTGACGGCGGCCGCTGTGCTGAGTGATACGGCCGTTTTTGAATTCAACCAGCATATCGGGGTATTTTTTGGTCAGCCAAATGGGCGGAACGGCGGTCGGCGTTCCCATAACAACGGCAATGCCGGTGGCTTTCAGTTTGTCGACCACCTCGTGCAGCCATTCAAAATGAAATTCGCCGTCGCGCGGCTCCATCTTGCGCCACGCAAATTCGCCGATACGGGCAACGGTGATGCCCACGGCCACCATTTTTTCAATATCTTTATCCATCTCCGAAACGTCCCAATCCTCGGGATAGTAAGCAACGCCTAAAAACGGGGGTTTGACCGAAAACATAATAAATCTCCTTTTCAAGTTGATTTTCCTTTGCTGAATTTGGGTATACTTATTTTTTATTATAAATTATAAGACGGTTTTTGTATATCAAAAAACGGACGAAAAATGCAAAATTTTAAGCAAAAAAATCCCGATTTTCATTTTATTATCGCACATATTTTTTATGGTTGCAATACCCAAAAAAGTGTGGTATAACAAAAGAAAAATCCGCCTAACGGAGGAAACGTTATGATCAAACACATTGACAAAACGGAATTGCAGGATAGAATTGCACGCAACTATAAAAGGTTGGCAGAATCGGCTTATTACCAAATCGGCGAGGTTTTTGCCCCTGCCGAGTACGATTGGCCTGCCGACAAAGAGGGGCGCGCCCTGCTTTCGTTTGTTTCGCATTATAAAATGGGCGGCGAGAAAATCGCCTGCATGGATGAAATGATGGCGTTGCTTCCCGAAAA
>JAKSQF010000189.1 GCA_024404235.1 Clostridia bacterium
CGTTACCCGATTGCACGAATGCAATGGCCATCGGCAACGATAAGCAGATCGTTGTTTACATCGACAAAGGCGAAATCGCATTTTTACGGTTTAAGCCAAAAAAAGCAGGTTTCTCAACCTGCTTTTTCTTTTTCTAAAATGCTCGAAATCCCCTATTTATGCGGGTTTTCGGTTTTTCCTTTTGAGCATAATTAACTTGAATCGTTTAAATCCTTTTGCGTAGCACACATTGCATACAAAACAAGCCTTTTTATTTCATCCTGCTTTTATATTCCGCCGGACTCATTTTATATAGCCTTTTGAATGTTTTGTAGTAGGTCGTCGGGTTTTCGTAACCGATTTGCTCGCTGATTTCACTGATGGTCAGGTTTGTATTCATTAAAAGGTTGATGGAATAATTGTATTTGAACGTGGTCAGGAAATCAGAGGGGGAGAGGTGGTAGCGGGTTTTGAAGAGATTGTTTAACTGGGCGCGGGAATATCCGAGTTTTTCACACAAAAAGTTTACCGTTAATTCTTTGGGCTTCGTATCATTCAGAATACTGGAAAATTCGCTGACCCATTTCGGGTTTTCGTCATTTTCATACTGCTTGGCATAGTAAATCAAATGGGAAATCAGGCGAAGATAAATTGCACTCAGAATTTTTTGGTTCAAGGCAACACTGTTGGTGTTGTGGTTGAAATTTTGCGCATAAAACCATATATTGGTCAGCTCGTTTTTCGGTACGGAAAATATCCGCTTGCCATCGAGTATTTCTCGGTAAAGATTCGGGGAAATGGCACGCAACGTGGTTTCTGCGTATTCTTTCTTTACAATCAGGTTGAAATATCTGTAATTATGTTCTTCGCTTTCAAGAACGCAATGGACATCCTTGTCGGTGGATATAAAAACCATTCCTTCGTTGATCAGGGCTTTGTCGTTCTTGGAAAAGTTGATGATGGATCCCTTTGTAACAAGGCAAAATTCCCAATAATCCAAATGGGTGTGCTCGGTGACAAACGGAAAATAATTCGTATGGCATTCAAAGTTTATTTGGTCGATTTTATCCCGCACAAAAAGCGGAACGTTGTCAATAAATCTGTATTTTTCCATAATAAGTCCTTTTTTGATACATTTTGTCGAGTGTGATTCACTATTAGGTATTATACGAAATGTATGAAAAAATATCAACGATATTTCAAAATGTTGCCAAAAATTTTACAAAATCATATACTGATAAGATGTTTTGATATTCAAAATATACAAAAAACATAATATAATGAAGAAAATATATAAGGATAAGTGTAAAATGGTAGGATTATCTTCATTATCACAAAAACAAAAGAATAAATTAAGGCGGGCAATGTTTGAGGCCAGCATTCTGATTTTGCCGATGGCGGTGTTTGTCGTTTTTTGGATTTACGCCAATCTCGACTCATTTTTATTGGCTTTTCAGAAGGAGGATTATGTATCCGGCAGTAAAGAATTGATGTTTACGCTGGATAACTTTAAAACCGTTTATCGTGAGCTTTTTAAGGATAAAATCCTCCTCGGCTATTTTAAAAATACCGTTTTATTCTTTGCGGTCGCTTTGTTCATCAATCTGCCGGTTTCCATTCTGATGTCTTATTTCATTTATAAAAAAATAAGAATGTACAAGTTTTTCAGGGTGGTTGCCTATCTGCCGAATATCATTACCAGCGCGGCGTTGGTCGTCCTTTATAAATATACCTTTATGGCGGGCGGACCGTACGATGCCATTTTAGCAAAATTCGGCAAAGAGTTTACGGATTTGTTTACCGGCTCTTCCGCTCTTACGATGCTGCTGATTTTTAATGTGATGTTCGGTTTCGGCCCAAATATGGTCGTGCTGGGCGGTGCGATGAACGGCATCAGTCAGGAATGCTTGGAAGCGGGTGAAATCGACGGCTGTACTTGGTTTAAGGAATTGACGCTGCTGATTTTACCGATGATTTGGCCGACCATTTCCACCATTATCATCCTCGGTTTTGCGGGCTTTATGAGCTCTACCGGACCGATTTTGGCAATGACCGCCAACAACCCCGAAACGTTTTCGCTTTCCTACGTTTTATACAGCTACGCCACCGGCATCGGCTATTTCGGACAGAACATTTACTACGCTTCGGCTGTCGGTTTGACAATGACCGCCGTGGCATTTCCTTTGGTAGTTCTCTTGAGAAAACTGCTTAACAGAATTCAGGAGGATTGATATGGCAACAAGAAATTTCAGTATGAAAAGGAAAGCCCCTTCGCAAAAAATCGTATTTTCATTCGCCTTCGTTTTGATGGCACTGTATACGTTGCTGATTCTGTTTTTCTTCGTTTACGGTTTTTTGATTTCGGTCAAGGGCAGTCAGCTGGACGTTAATGATGACATCGTTTCCAAAACGTTATTCAGCCTGCCGAAGCATTTTTCCTTGAAGAATTATGTGACCTGCTTTGTTGATTGGGAAAAATACACGAATTTCAGTTACCTTACTATGGTATGGAATTCCTGCTGGCGAACCTTTGCTTCGGCATTTTTGTCGTGGTTCAGTACGGCGCTGGTGTGCTACATATTGGTGCATTACAAGTCAAAGTTCACGGAATTTTTGTATTTCGTCGGATTATTGGTCGCAATGCTTCCGCTTTACGGCGGCCAAGGTGCTACCTATCGGTTGTATAAAAATCTGAACCTGATGAACAACCCCATGATCAACATTTGCAGTATCACCCTTTACGGTGCGTATTTCTTCTATATGTATGCGTTTTGGAAATCCATTTCGCATTCGTATATCGAAGCGGCGTCCATCGACGGTGCGGGCGATTATCAAACGCTGTTCCGCGTAATGCTTCCGCAGGTGTTGCCCAGTATAACGGCGCTGTTCATTATGCAGTTTATCACCGCTTGGAACGATTACGAAAGCACGGCCGTTTATATGCCGGAATTCCCGAACCTTTCCTACGGCATCTACGTTTTAAGCGAGCGATCCATTTACATCGGTATTATCCCGATGTACTTTGCCGGCGTTATGTTGGCGCTGTTGCCGGTACTTACCTTGTTCTTAATTTTCCAAAATTCAATTATGGAAAAAGTATATTTAGGCGGCCTGAAAGGCTGAATAAAGAAAGGAAATCATTATGAAAACCATCAGAAAAATCGTAAGTGTATTACTGACCGTCATCCTTGCCGGAATGTCCTGCTGTTTGGCAGGCTGCGGCGGCTCCAAGCGCGGCTCGGCCGATTTGGTCATCACCGCGGTGGAGCTCGGCTACGGTACCGAATGGCTGGATGCCTTGGTTGAAGGCTTTACCAAAAAGACCGGCATCACGGCCGTCGTTGAAAAGCAGATCGGTTCGTTGGGTACATCTACCGTAACGACCCAGTTGGAATCCCACGCCGCCGACAGCGATTTGATGTTCGGTAAATTCGGCTTCTTTGCCAAATATATCTATGAAGGCAAAATCACCGACAATTCCGGCAAATCTTACGATTGCGTTTTTGAAGATTTAAGCGACGTATACAATGCCAAGGTCGATAACGAGGACAAGACCATTCTGGAAAAAATGAATCCGCAGTTTGCCGAGTACTATAACGTAGACGGCAAATATTACGGAATGTCCTGGTCGAACGGTATCATGGGATTTGTTCGCAATAAAGACGTTTGGGATAAGTTGAAGCTGACCGACGCCGACGTTCCGCTTACCACCGATGCAATGTTTGCTTTGGCTGATCGGATCAAATCCAAAACCACGCCGTTTATTTTCTCTTCGAAAGAAAATTACTACGATTCCTACCTGCCGGTTATGATGGCAC
>JAKSQF010000019.1 GCA_024404235.1 Clostridia bacterium
AAAATTTGAAAAGCAGGCAGTAATGCACGCAAAAAAATCCAATATAAGCGTGGGTGATAAAATGATTTACGTTATTTCCGATTTACACGGTATGCCGCTTGACGAACTGAAGGCGTTATTGAAGAAGGCGGATTTTTCAGACGAGGATTGGCTGTATATTTTAGGGGACGTGATCGACCGACAGAACGACGGCGGCGTGGAAGTATTGCAGTGGCTGACTGGACAGCCCAACGCCGAATTGATTTTAGGCAACCACGAGGCCATGCTGCTTTCGTGCGATTTTCTGTTTGAGCAGATCACAGACGATTCCATTGCAAACCTGACGGCCGAACGGTTGCAGGTTTTTAATACCTACCTACGCAACGGCGGCGACGTGACCGTAAAAACGTTGCAAAATCTGAATCGGCAATCCCCCGAAGCGGTGCAGGATATTTTGGATTATCTGCGAGATTGTCCGCTTTACGAAACGGTTTCGACCGATGCGGGCGATTTTTTGTTGGTACATTCCGGCCTTGGTAATTTCCGTGCAGATAAGCGTTTACGCGAATACACGGCCGACGAGCTATTGTGGACAAGGCCAACGTTTGATGAGCGATATTTTGACGATATTGTAACCGTTTTCGGGCATACCCCTACTGCCTATTACGGTGAGGAACATAGCGGCAAAATCGTCAAGACCGAAACGTGGATCGACATTGACATAGGCGTTTCGGACGGGAATGCTCCGGTGCTGTTAAGATTAGACGATTTAAAGGAATTAAATTTACCGTAGCGCTTTCAAACAACTGCATCGAAATTTGCATAAAACAATCGGCGGCCATCCTAACGGATGACCGCCGATTTTGGCGCAAGTATTCATATCGTATTTCACTATCGAAGTGTGACTAAAAAATACCACCGTCTTGGACGGTGGTATTTTTGGTATTTTCCGAAATCAGGAATTAAACAGCGATTCGGACGGTGCGGTATGGTAACAAAGCATTTCCAAGCCGCCGTTTTGCGTAGTGAAATCGCAGATGCTGTCGATCAAGAAAGCATTGCCCACGCCGTAAAAGGTGAAGCTGCAGCTATTCATATCCGCCAAATTGGACTTACCGAAGTCGTGCTGACTGCAGGTGGCAATATTAGCGGACAAGCGGAAGCTTTCAAAGTAAAGATCCGGTTTAGTGTATTTCTTCTTCATATTCTTTCAAAGCTCCCTTCTTAAAGATTTTCGAAAATGGTCTGTTTGAACACGGCCATATCAACTGCATCGGTATAACCGTCACGATTGACGTCGCCCATCTGCGATTCGACCGCACCGGCCATGATCTTCTTCAAGCGAATCATATCGCGAACGTCGATCACGCCGTCACCGTTGATATCTTCGGTGACGTAAAGCTCGTCGTAATCTGCGCCGGAAAGCTTTGCAATCATATTTTCGGCAAAGTCCACCGTTGTGCGGTTGACGAGGAAGTGCGGACCGGCTTCTAAAGCATCGGCTTTTTCGGTGGTCTTCAAATTGGTCAACGCCAACAGACCGCTGCCGGTGTTGGAAATTACGATCGTGCAGGTCTGAACGTTATCGAAAGCAACGTAGTTCGACAGGTCGTAATACATATCGGTTGAAGTGTTGATCTGCCACTTATTGCTCTTAACAGCGATGCCGCCGGTTTGGATGCTGACACTAAGTACCGCACCCGGCGTCTGCGACTTGGCACCGATTTGGATGGAAGCGAGATCAGCCACATTTACAACGGTGAAGGCAATGCCTTGACCGTTCTTTAAGTAGCATTCGTTATTCGGGCCGTTGGTGTAGCCGTAATCGGCAATAGTGACCTCGCTGCCGGCACGTTCTACGAAGCAGGCACCGGAAACGCTGGAGCCCGGAACGTAGGCATTTTGGCCGACAAGCAGGTTACGGACGGTGGTAAAGGTCGGGTGATATTCGTGGTCGGCGATGTAGGCCTGCTTGACGACCTCGTCCGCAGGTGTATAGCCTGCCGGATCGTAGATTCGAATGGCATCCATTACGAAGGTGGTGGAGCCGTGGCCCTCTTCATCGGCGAATGCGTTATATCTGGCCGATACCGTGACGTTGTGCGTGCCATAAGGCAGGTTGCCGATCTTAACGACCGGAACTTCGCAAATAGCACCCGTGCCGTCGGTAGCCTGATAGTAGTTATTGACCAACATACTGCGTTCACGGTTGCCGCCCTCGTCGGTTACGGTAACAACGATGAAGCCTGCGGTATTATCGGTGCGGGAAATGATATCAAAGCCGGTACCGGTGAAGGTGAAGGAGCAGTCGATCGGGTTATCGGCCGTAACGGTGGCCTTATGATAACCGCCGAGGCTGTATTCGGCGCAAGCGTCGTTGGCTTTATCAAAGCCGTAAACATTGTTGGCGTCGATGGTAACAAGGCTGTTGGTACCGGGGCGATCCTCGGCCTGAACGGCAGAGGCGTTGGCCGTCTGTTCCCAATCGCCGTCATACGAAACAGAGCTGTCTTCGTAATAGATGATGGTTGCCGGAATGACGGTGATCGTACCGTAGTAGTAACCCTTATCGGCCGCCAGCGTGTTTTCATCACCCTGATAGTTGACGATGTAGGAGAAGGTTTCCGATTCGGTCATCTTCATTTCGTTCAACTGATAGCTGACCTTATTACCGTGAACGGTTGCCACACCGAACTTACCGTTGTAGGTGGTTTTCGGCGAAATGGAATCGCTCGGGCGCATTTCGGACTGTTCTTCACAAAGGCCGACCAGCGTGCCGTTGTTGTAGAACATATCGTTTGCCAAGACCGAGATATTGACCGGTACGCCGTAGTCGATAACAACGGCATCCGGAATGGTGCTGACCTTATACACAACGGCGAACCAAACGGTGGTACGGGCGTAATTGTAGTTGGTGCTGTTTACGTCGGTCGCATTGGTAAAGGCATTCGGGTTAGAGGGGTCGTAGTCGGTAACGTAGGTGGAATCGACCGGAACGTCGCCGCCGCGAATACGCCAATAGCTGTTACCCGTTGTGCTGACGCGGATGTTGTATTTTGCCTGCTCGTCGTACAGAGAGTACTCCGTCGGGATGGTATCTTGAGCAACCACGCCGGCGTCGATTTCCTCCTGATCGTGGAAGTAGACCTTATCGCCCAACTGAACGTTGGTGACGGGGATACGGTTGGCAAAGGAGGTGACGTTACCGTTGGAGTCGACCGGCTGACCGTTTTCGTTTACCAGATAGAATGCATAGTAAACAACGGCGGTATCCCACGGCATGGTCGGGATCGGTGCTTCCTGAACAACGTTTTTACCGGCATAGTTGGTGTAGTGCAGGTCGGCATATTCGTTGGTGGGATAAACACCGGCTTCGCGCCACTTTTCACCCGTACCGTCCAAATAGACGTAATAGCGCAGGGCATATTCGGTTTCGTGAATGGTACCGAGCGTCCAATCGAACGTTTCGGTTTCAAGATCGTAGGTAAAGTTCTGCGCAACGATCTTATTACCTTGCAGGATATTGGTAGAAGCGCCGATCAGGTTAGAATAGGCACCGGTAATTTCGGTTGCGCCGAGCTCGGCACGGTCGGGACCGGTGAAGGTTACACGTTCGACCAAAGTACCGGCACTGCTCTTACGGGTACCGACCTGATCAATGGTGCAGCTGCCTTCCAAATATTCCTGACGGGTCCAGATATCGTAGGTGACGATTTCGATAGACGAATCGCCGACCTTTTCGCCGGTAGCGATGTTGTAGATCGGGCTGAGCTTCAGATTGTATTCCGAGCCCATCTTATCCTTGAATACGGCATTGGTTGCGGCGTTTCTGTACTGCGAAACGATTTGGGAAAATGCCGTGGACAGTTCGCTCTGGTTTCTGGCATCGTAATACAGGCGCTTGCCTTCTTCGACAGAAGCGATGTTTTCGATGACGTGCTGGGTGGTGGACTGAAGGATGGTGGTATCATCGTAGATACAGAAGCCGATCGAGTACAGCGAAGCGCCAAGACCCGGAACCTCTTCCATCGAATAGGCACCGTCACGGATTTTGATGACCTCGTAATCCGAGGACGGTTCGCCCTTGATGGCATCGGCCATACGGTGGCTGTTGCCGGTGGCGGCATTGTAGAATTCCTTGTGGGTGATCGTGCTGTAATCGTCCGGATTGAAGTTACCGGTCAGATAATCATTCCATGCGCTGGTGCTGGAGTGTGAAACAACATAGTTGTACTGGAACGGACAACCGTCGGACATAAAGACCACGCAGAGGTCACGATCAATACCTTCGGCTTCGTTGCGGGCCTGAATGGCGGCGCCCATTTCGTAAACCGTATCGAACGCATAGTCGTAGTTGGTACCGCTTTCGGTGTTGATGCTGTTGACCAAAGAATGCCATTCGGAGGTGGATTTCGAAGAAATATCAACAAAAGCATCGGCCAAATCGCCGTAGTCCGCCAAAGAAGTTGCCGTAGAACGGCCGGTAAAGATTTCAGCGACCTGTGCCGACGTCGGAATAGAACTGGTTCCGATGCGGTCCTGTGCAACGTTGCTAGTCTTTAAGTAGGTGTAACCGTTGAAGTCGGCAATGGCGACACGAACGTCGGGCACAGCACCGTTGGCATCCGGCTTTTTGAAGTTGGTGATCATTTCTTCCAGTGCAGTATGTACCATATCAATACGCTGGCTGCCTGCCGGAGCGGCGGTGATTTCGCTGGAGTCACCGTAGGTCATCGAGCTGGAGGTATCCAGCATAACGATAACGTCAACGCCCTTGGTGTACGGAATACCCTGTGCGGAAAGTTCAACTTGTGCCACACCGGTTTCCTGGAAGTTTAAGCCCGTGGCGGTTTTATGAATGGTAACCGCACCGGGGTTCGGGTTTTTGGGGAAATCTTCGGCAACGACCGTCAACGAATAGCCGCTGACCGTTTTGCCACCGTAGCTAATGGTAAGGTCGGTATAATCACCGGCGGTTTTTACCAAATTGGGGCCGCCCACGATCATATCGACCGTAACCGGAATATCATCAGTAGTACCGTCGGCATAAACAACGTGCAGTGTAGAACCTGTTTTTTCGCTGTGCTTCGATTCAAAAGCGACCGTACCGTTTACGTCGAAGGAAATACTGTCAACGACACGCTCAACAAATTCGATCTCAACGTCACCAAGGTGGACACCCTTGTAGGAAACGGACAGCAGATCCGAGCCGACAATGGTAGGACGAAGTGTGCCGGAAAAATCGTAATCGGTAACCTCAACTGCATCGGATCCATCTTCTGCAGTAGCGAAGTAAACCTTGATGTGTTCACGGATATAGGATTCGACCGCCGCTTGGGAGGTAAAGCGGGTGATCGGGAAAATAAACATATCACCGTCTAAGGCCGCATATCCGCCGACTACGTTGATTTCTTCCTTATATGTATATAAGCGCAAGCGGTTGGAAGTGGTATTGTTCAAACTAAATGAAGTGCTGCTATAACGAATATACCGGCCGTTAGTATCGGTAGAATGAACGGCATAATTACCGTTGCTGCCCGAATCAATCAGCCACGTACGATAATTGGTGGATGCATTTCCGGTTGTCAACGAAGCGTTATTATTGTTACTACTGCTTCTACGTAAATAAGTGTTTCCGCTGTGAATATAATAATTGGCGTAGGTCGTTGTTGTAACCGGATCTTTATAAAGCTGAAGGGTTTGGTTTGCAGTACCGGTACCCGATTTAATAGTAGTATTACCGTTACGCCAAGTATAAGTGCGTGTGTTGGTGGTATAGCCACTGCGTTGGCAGGTCAGATTGGTGATCGGATCATAGGCACCGTTCAACTCGTAATAATAGCCGTTATTATTATACTGTGTATAGGACTGTGTGCCGTTAGTGGTGGGGGCGGTAACAGTACCGGCCGCAGTAGCAGTTGTATTGGTGCTGGGGTTATTTCCGTCAATCGTCCATTCATAATCCCGGTTTTCGGTTTTAATGATAGTATCGTTGGAGGAAAGCTCGACCGATTTGCGCTGTAAATCCGTACCGAGAGCATAAGCAGCACTCGGCGCAACGATGAGGTACGGATTGCCGGCGTCAACCCCGTCGGTATCCAACTCGTAAACAAAAGTCTTTTCGCCCGGAATGGTGCGCCAATCAAGTTCTTCCACACTTAATTCAGCCAGCAAATACACGCTGAAATGGGTGGTGGTGAAGGTTGCCTTGCCGTTTTTAACAGTGGCGTTCATATCGGTCAGATTACCGTTTTGTTCGTGGTAAACACGAACCCTCTTGGTATCGTAATCAGCCGGAACGGGAATGGAGACGGTCGCCTTATCCCCTGCCATAAAGTCGGCAATCGTGATATCGTACGCTTCAAAGCGCTCGATATTTTCAAAACCGGCGTTGGGGTAAACCGATTTGACCGTCAGCGGACCTTCGGCGTAAGAGGTGACCGAAATGCCGGTATCGGCGTCGGTCAGCGTGTTCTTCTGATTCGCCGTCAGTTCGATTTCGTACGGACTTTGAATGACCGTGGTATCAAGCTGTGAATTGGTGGCGGTCGTCGGACGCTTTACGTTTTTTACGCCGGCGCTTTTCAGGTTGTGAATACCGTTTGCGTCGTAACGCTTGACCGTCAAGGTGTTATCGGTGATTTCAAAGACCGACATGGTCAACGTATCATCCACGCCACTGGTGTTGGTGCTTCCGGCTTCATTATCAACGTAATAACCGATAAAGCCGGCGTTCATGTAGGTGAAGTTCAACGCTTCGGCGGTGTAATTGGTCTGACTGCCGTATGCGGCGACGTTAATGCTCTGTCCCTTGGTATAGAAGGTTGCGGCGCCGCCCATGTAGTTATCCCAACCGTTGGAGTGGTTGTGACCGAACAAGAACACGATATTCAAACCGTTGGCACCGGCGTTGTTCAGTACGTCAAACAGATAGCGGCCGTATTTACCGTCGCCGTCGGCTTCGGTACGAACCGAATAGTGCAGCGGAACGTGGGAAGCGACGAAAATCGGCTTGGTGTAGCCTTCATCGACCTTAGCATCCATATACGCCTTCAGATTGGCGGCCGTCTGCTTGATGACGGTTTCGCTCATCGGCTGATCGGTTGCACTTTTCCACTGATAATCGTCTTCGTTAATGACGAAAACGCCGTAATCGGCAGTATCGTGCGCACCCGAAACGGAAAGACCGTTTGCGGCGCTTGGCGTCTGCTGATCGTGGTTGCCTTGAATCAGGACTTCGGCAAGACCCGTACCGTACACGCCCTCAACGGTGTTGCGCAGTGCGGCAACGCTGTTAGCGATATTCGGCGTCGGCAGGCTGTAGCTGTAGTCACCGCAGCAGATAAAACCGTCCGCCGTGGGATAGTCCTGCTTGATTTTTGTGAGGATTGCCGAAACGTTTGCGGCACTGGCCGCATCACCGCTGGGACTTTGGAAGTCCGAGCAGGCAATCACCACAATGGGTTGTGCTGCATCTTCTGCTGCAAAGGCGCCGATGGGGAACATGGTTACCACCATAGCCAAAGTCAGCAAAACAGCAGCTACACGGGATAAAAATCTTTTGTTCATCAAAATTTCCTCCTTTTTGCGAACAAAAATGTTTTGAATACAAACTATGTAAAGTCAAAATTCACGCTGGGTGAAAGTGACAGGCTTTTTGCTATTATATAATATATAATAATAAAATCAATACTTGATTAAAAAGTTAACAAAAAGTTTACAATTCAATATCCTATTCGTCAAAAAATCTGCATTTCACGCAGTTTTTTTAGGAAATCTGCGATATCCGCTCGAGCTTCATCCGGCGTAACGTCGTACTCCTCCAAAACAGCGGAAAGCAGATCATCTTCGTTTGCGGCTTCGGGAATTTTCTGCCACAGAAACACGCCCAATTCGTTGAGAACGATCAAACCGTTCATATCAATCGCGTCCTTGCCGACCGGTACCAAAATCCAATCATCGGCAATATTGCGCAGTACAAATTCACGCTTTAATTCCACGTCATTCTCCCCCGTTCTTCATTGCTTTGATATATGCCGCCGTCATTTCGCAAAGATAGGGCGGCGGTGTGGTAAACGAGCCGGTTTCGGCAAGGCAGGCCGCCGCACAGACCGGACAGACCACCCGTGCCGGACAGGCCACGCATTTGGGCGGCAGATACAGCAATTCGGCCGATTTTCGTGTTTCTTCCCAAGCGGTTTCAAAACCGATGGAGCGCAAATCCGCCTGCGGCTTTGTCATCATACCGCAGGGGGTCATTTTACCGTCCCACGTGACCCAAAACGACGACCGACCGGCACGGCAGCTGACGTGTTCGTCCGGCTGATCCATACATTCCCGATCGTCATCGGGTACGAAAATATCCTGCGCCATTGCAGTTGCCTTTGCCGTAAACTGCTCTTCCGTATAGCGCAGACGGTCGTTTTGCACCGTCAAAAGACCCGCCTGCTCGGGCGAAAAGCGTTCGTCCGACGCAAATTCGTGTCCGCGGCGAATGGCCGGAAACATATAACCCGACGCCTGAATACGCGCGCCGCAGGATTCGGCAAAAGCATAAATATCGGCCAAATCACCTGCATTGGCGGGTGTTGCCGAAAAGTTGATTTTAACGTTGATGCCTTTTTCGCACAAGGCACGGATCGCCCGACACGCTTTTTCATACGCCGAAGCATCTCCACACAGCCGTTCGTAGGTTTCCCCACTGCTTCCGTAGAGCGAAATATTGACACGGCTGGGTGCATCGGCCGCCAAAAACTCGACCATATCGTCGTCGATCAACGTGCCGTTGGTGTTGACGGAAATCATCAGCCCCAGTTTTTTAAGGCCGGTATAAATTTCCCTGAACTGCGGATGGGTCAGCGGTTCGCCGCCCGTCAACAGCAGAAAAAGCATCCCTTTATCGGCCGCCGTTTTTCCCCATTTAAGCCAAGTTTCGGCCGGAAGCAGACCGCCGTTTTCCTGCACAAAGGAATGGCTTTTACGCACGTAGCACATCCGACAGTGCAGGTTACAGCACGGGGTCAATTCAAAGTTGCCCGCCAGCGGAACACCCTTAAGGCGCGCCTTATTATGCAGATACCGATTAAGCATCGGTTCGCTGTAATTTGCAAGATCTACCGCCATCGCTTATCCTTTCTCTGCCCTTTCCACGGCAACGACCGAACGTTCGTCCATAGTTGCCGCAAGGAAATACACCGGCACCTGCGCCGACAATTCGGAAAGCAGCTGCGTTACGTTTTCGATATCCTGTGTTTTTTCGGTATCATATCCGCATTGCGGCAGTACCGCCTTTACCGTTTCAAGACCGCCCAATCGCCGAATTTCGGCATTACCGCGCCCCAGCACCACAATGGCGCCGAGCGGGGCGGTGATATTCCGACAAATGCCGGAGCTTCCGCTGTAAAAGATGCCGTTTGCCGTAAAACCGTCCGCCGTTTTTTGAATGAGCGCACGGTCGCCGTTGACCACCGTGGCGCCCCGCAGTTTTTCCCACAAGGCGGCTTGGGTGGATTTGCCCGTGCCGCTGGGAGCGGTGAAAAGAACGGCTTTGCCGTTATGGACGATATAGGACGAATGCAATACCACGCTTGCCGCAGAAAGCAGCGCCGAGCGCAGGTCAAGATCCTCCAAAAGCCAAGGGATGATCGGCTTTTTGCCCATGGGGTCCGCACCGGTCAAAACCAGATCGGGCGTGCCGTTTTCATCCTCAAAAGGGGAAAAATCCGCCGGCATAATCAGTTCGTTTTCGGTATCGACGGCGAAAACGAATTCCCCCAACCGATACTGTTTACGAGCCATAGCTTAAAAACATCAGCCGGCATTTTTCCGGCACGAAATGTGCGGCGTAGACGTTACGTGCCTGCCCCGCGGCAAGGGTGCCGTCGGCCGTGGCGGTATAGGTAATTCCGCCGATATACCGGCTGCCGTCCCACATTTTATAGTAAACGCGCACCGGCCCGCCGATATCCGCCGTGGTAAGATTTTTGATTTCAATACTGCCGCTGTTTCCCGTAACGGCAAAAAGCCGTTCGTTCATAGACGGTTCGGCTTGGAACCACAAAACGACGGGATTTTGCGCCACCGACCATTCGCCCGACCGGTTGCAGGTTTTTCGGTTTTTTTCCTGCACGACGACCGACGCTTCGGGCGGCAGGGTGCTGAATGCAAAGGTGTAGGTTTCGTCCCCGCCGATCAGATTGACCTCGGCATATTGCAGGGTCTTATTCGTGCGGTTTTCAAAGGTGAGCGTAAAGACCGAGTCGACCGCTTCATCCTTGCCGTCCTCGACAAAAATGCCGCCGAGATTTTTCGCATCGATCACGGTAAGGCCCTGTATTTTTTGGCCGATCAGATTTTCAAAGGAAATCTGTTGTGTCGGCTTGTCTTTTTTCGGCGGATTTGCGGCCGGCTTTGACGACCACGGATGCAGTACCGCAAGCAAAATTGCGGCGATTACAACCAATGCCGCAACGGTAATGATAATTGCCGTTTTCTTCTTCATCAAACCCCTCCGAATCCGCAGATTTCTCCACTTATAATATTGTACACAATGATACAGTATTTTGCAATATAAGTCAATAGTAAAAGCCGCTTTTTTTACCCGAAAACGGGTAGAAAAATTGATGATTTTTTCATCTATTTTTCGGTAAAATGTACAAAACCAAAGTTGTTTTTTCAACAAAAAGACAATATTTTGTCGTCATAAAAAACAAAAAAACAGTTCGATTTTAGCCGAAAAAAGTTGATACTTCCAATTGAAATTCGCAAATATATATGGTAAAATACAAAAGTATAAATATATACCTTTATTGGAGTACGCCTATGATCGATATTCACTGCCACCTGTTGCCCGCGGCGGATGACGGTGCCGAAAATCCGGACGAAGCATTGGAAATGGCTTTTTCCGCCCGTGACAGCGGAAGTGAAATCATTGTGATGACGCCACACTGCAATCTGCCGGATGCCACCGAAAAAAACTACCGTTCAAACGATCTGACAAACCGCTTCGACGCCTTTCGTACAGTGGTGGAGTCCGCCGGACTGGATTTGCAGGTGCTACCCGGTGCCGAGGTGTTGGCTACACCCGAGGTGCCGCAGCTGCTTCGGGCAGGAAAACTGCAAACGCTGGCCGATTCACATTATCTGTTATTGGAATTTTTCTTTGACGAAGATCTGCGCTTTATGGATGAAATCCTACACGGCGTTATGGCCGAAGGGTACAAGCCCGTGCTGGCACATCCCGAGCGTTATTTCGCCATTCAGCAGGATCCGACGGTCATCGGGCGCTGGTTTTGTGAGGATATTGTGATCCAGCTGAACAAGGACAGCATTTTGGGCCGGCTGGGCGGTTCGGCAAAGCACGCCGCAGAATGGATCCTTTCCCACGGTCTTGCCCACGCAGTAGCAAGTGATGCCCACGGCATTGATCTGCGCACACCGAATCTTGCGGGCGTTCACTCACTTTTAGCGGAGCGGTATGACCCGATCTATGCCGATATTCTGCTGAACGAAAATCCCGGACGCATCTGCCGTGATCTGCCGATGCTGAGCCCCGACTGATATTTTTGTAAAGGAACTGATTATGAGAATTATACGACTTATCACCATTCTTCTGTTTGTCATTTCGGTACTGGCGTACATCGGCACTACCGTTTACAACCGCAAATACGTAGACCATACCCCGCCGGTCATTCGCTGTGACTCGACCGAGTTAGAGCTTTCGGTCAACCACACCGATGCCGATTTATTGAAAGGTCTTACCGCGACCGATGACCGTGACGGAGATCTGACCGACCAAATTATGATCCGGGGTGTTACCAATTTGATCACCAACGACACCGCACAGGTCAATTACGTTGTTTTCGACAACTCCAACAATATGGCAAACCTTCAGCGGACGTTGCACTACACCGATTACGAAGCACCGCATTTCACCCTGTCGAAGCCGCTGGTCTTCCCCATCGGTGAAACGGTCACGCTTTTGGATCGGCTGCAGGCGTCGGACGTGATCGACGGTGATATTTCCGACTCCATTCGCATTACCGCACAAAACATCAACACCAATTACATCGGTCTTTACAGCCTGACCGTTCAGGTTACCAACAGTATGGGTGATATATCCGGTCTGACCCTGCCGGTACGCATTTGTGACAACAACAAGAGAGCCGATATTTCGTTAAAAGAATACATCGTTTATCTGGAAAAGGGCGCGACCTTTGACCCGAAGGATTACTTAGCCAAAGCGACCGACGCCGCCGGCGACAAAGTTTCGCCCGACAAAATTCGAATTCAATCGACCGTAAACACCGAGAAGGCCGATACCTATAACGTAGCGTACAGTTATCAGTCGGAAACGGTATTTTTGACCGTTGTCGTTCGGTAAGAGAGGATTTTTATGGAGAAAAAAGATAAACAAATACGTTGGTCGGAAATTGAACCGATCTGCGTTCTGCGAATGCTGAAGAAAAACATTCTTGTAATCGTTTTGGCGGCCTTGATCGGTTTTTTCGGCAGCATTACCGTTATACAAAGTCTGCTTGACACCACCTATAAAAGCAGTGTAACCTTTGCCGTGCGCTCCCGCACGGGCAGTATGTCCTTCGCCTTTGAGGACGTCACCATTGCCGGAGAGGTGGCCGCCATTTATTCCGAATTATTGCAAAGTGACGTTATGACCGACACGGTACGCGCGACGGTCGGCAAGGATTTCAAGGGCAAGATCACCGCCGAGCAAATCGCCAAAACCAATCTGATCACCGTTACCGCATCTTCCGAATCGCCGAAAAGCGCTTTGCTGATTATTCAGGCAATTATGGATAACTATGCCGACCTTTCGGACTATATTTCCTCTACTGCCGTATTGACGCCGCTGAGCACACCGGTGCTTTCGGTACAGATCGCCCGCTATTATAACCAGCGCAAGATTTCGGTTTTGGCGGCACTTGCCTGCGCCGTAATGATGTCTGCCGTGCTGTTTTACATCTTCTTAAAAAGCGATACGGTACAGAATTCCGTGGGAGCCAAAAACCAGCTGGACGCGCACATTATCACGACCATTCCGCACGAGCGAACCAAGGGCGGCCGACGTGCCAAACGCAGTCGCGAATTAAAAATCAATTCGCCTACGATCAGTTTCGGCTTTGCCGAGGCCGTTCACAGAATGGCCTCCAAATTCGAGCACGAGCATGCTAAGGGCAAGAAAGTATTTCTATTTTCCAGCGTAACACAGGCCGAAGGAAAATCAACCTTAGCCGTCAACACGGCGTTATCCATTGCCTCAAAGGATGTTTCCGTTTTGTTGATCGATTTAGATTTACGCCGCCCCGTACAGCACCGCATTTTAGGGATGAAGGTCAAGTCCGATTTGGGCGAGATGCTGAAGAACGACCTGACGGCGCAGGAAATACTGAACGCCGCACAACGGGATGACGAAAGCGGATTATTCACCCTGCTGAACGGTCGACCCTATTCGGATATGATCGAATCAATCCGTTCCGATAGAATGAACGAAATCCTTATTCTTGCACGGGAGCAGTTCGATTACACCATCATTGATTCACCGCCGCTTGGTTTCTTTACCGACAGTGAAAGCATCAGCGACGTGGCCGATACCTCGGTATTGGTGGTGCGTCAGGATACCGTACCGGCACCGCAGATCAATGATGCAATCGACGCTTTGCGTGCCGGCAAGGCCGACTTCCTCGGCTGTATTTTCAACGACGTGCGTCGTTACCGTGCAGGAAGCGGCGGCTACGGCTATGGCTACGGTTACGGCTATGGCAAGTACGGCAAATACGGAAAGTATGGGAAGTACGGGAAATACGGTAAGTATGATAAATACGGTAAGTACGGCCGTCGTTCACACACTGCCGACACAAAAAAGAAATAATCGTTTTCCGAAAGGATCGTTATGAAAGAGAAAGAGAAAAAAGAATCGTCTGCCAACAGCTCCGCCGCCTTTTATTACAAAGCATTGTTACAAATCAGACGACTGTGGGCTTTACTGTTGGCGTTAGCCGTTTTGGGCGGCAGCTTTATGTTTTGGATTGCCAAACGGCGCTACACACCGCTTTACAAGGCCAAAGCGGTTTTTGAAGTGCGTGTTGACTACAGCGGCAACAACGACATCATCAATAATGCTGGCCATTACTACGGTAACACGGCCGCCGATCTTGCCGTTGCGACCTTTCCGCACCTGCTTCAATCCGACGTGATGAACCAGCTGCTGCGCAAGGAATTGGAAATGCCCTATATTCCCGGAACGATCACCGCTACCTCGGTCGCAGAAACCAGTCTGTTCGTGATGGAGGTAACCAGCGCCTCGCCGCAGTATGCCTATGACATCATCCGTGCGGCCATGAAGGTTTATCCGCAGGTATCCCAGCAGGTCATCGGCGATATCCAACTGCACATCAGCAAGGAACCGACTCTGCCGACCAAACCGTTTAACGCTTTTTCCTGGAAAAGGAACGTTCTGTTCGGTTTTATGGCCGGACTGATATTGGGCGTTTGTATTGCCGTCGCCTGTGCGGCAATGCGCCGTACCGTCATGGGATCCGATGACGTTAGGCACATGCTGAATTTAAGTTGCCTTGCGCACGTGCCGGACGTACCCGTTAAACGGCGAGCAAAGAATACCGACCGCAAGTTGTTGCTTACGCAACACGATTCCGACTCACCGTTCTGCGAGTCGATCCGCCTGTTGCGGTTGAATTTACTGCGCAAGCTTTCCGAAACGGACAAGGTAATTATGGTGACCAGCACCGTACCGGCCGAAGGAAAAAGCTCGATTGCTACCAATCTTGCCCTTTCGCTTGCACAAAACGGCAAAAAGGTGCTTTTGATGGACGCCGATCTTCGTGGGCCGAGCGTGAAATCCATTTTGGGGTTAACAGAGCCCTCCACCGGCTTGGGAGAATACCTGAACGGCAACCAGAAAAGGGCAATATTTCTGTCGGTGCCCGAAACGCCACTGTTCGTCTTTGCAGACGATACGACCATTGACGATCCTACCCCCTTGCTTAATCAGGATCGGATTTCAAAAATTATCAACTCTTTGCGGGATATTTTCGATTATATTGTAATTGATACGCCGCCCTGCCATCTGTTAGCCGATGCCACATCGATCGCACCGTTTGCAGATCAGACGCTTTACGTCATCCGCAGGGATTTTGCCGAGGCCTCCCAAATTTATGAGGGCGTGCAGTTTTTGGCCTCCGGCGGTGCGAACATTTGCGGATTTGTGCTGAACCGCACGTTTGCTTCCGGACACGGCAGTCATTACGGTTATGGGTACGGCTACGGGTACGGAAAATACGGCTATGGATATGGATACGGCTATGGTTACGGTTCAAAGCGCTATGGCTATTCCAAACGAAAAGGCGACAAGGAAGACGAATAACACCACTGAAAACTCGGAAAGGAGGAATGCCGTATGCCGAAGAAAAAGGGACTGACTAAAGAATCTATCCATTCTTTTTTGGAAGGAACGGGCTGGATCTATCGTTATGCGAGAAGATACCGCAAAACCATTCTTTTATATATTTTTCTCGGCCTGCTTTCCACCTTTTTCGGTCTTGCCGGCAGTGTAATTTCAAAGCAGCTGATTGACGCCGTCGTGGCGCACAATAAGTCCATCCTGTTTTGGGTGATCGCACTTTACATCGGCTTTAACGTTGCCAATCTGCTGATGATGGCGCTGACCCGCCGCATTACGGCAAGGTTGGATATCAAAGCCTCTAACGAAATTCGTGCCGACGTTTTCGAGCAATTTTTAACCGTGGATTGGCAATCCTCCTTGGAATATCATTCGGGCGATCTGCTGACCCGTGTCAACAACGACGTTTCGACCGTTTCAAGCGGTATCCTCGGGTGGATTCCGAGTTTTATTACCGGCTCTGTTCAGTTGATCGCGACCCTTTTGGTGATTTTGAGCTATGATCCGATCATGGCGCTGATTGCCCTGCTGGGCGCACCGGTCACCTTTATTCTTTCCCGCTTTTTGATCGGCCGAATGCAATATCTCGGTCACAGGGTGCGTGAAGCGCAGGCCTCGCTGACCGCCTTTTCTGAAGAATCCTTACAAAATTTGCAGGCGACCAAGGCCTTTCACCTGAACAAAAAATTTAACCACCGTTTGAGCAAATTGCAGGAAGTTTACCGCGACGTCAGCATTGAATCGACCGATTTTTCCGTTTTGAATCAGTTTATTCTTTCGGTCATCGGTTTCGGCGTTTCGGGGATGTGCCTTGCATGGAGTGTTTACTGTTTGTGGCGGGGGAACATCAGCGTAGGTACGTTGGTGCTGTTTTTACAGTTGGCCCGCTATGCCGCAGGTTCCTTCTCTTCCCTGATTTCGCTGGTGCCGTCGGCCGTTTCGTCTTCGGTTTCGGCAGGACGCATTATGACCGTTTTGGATTTGCCAAGCGAGGATCACGCCGTCAGCGAGGAAGCACAAAGCGTATTGGCGCAGGCCGAAAAAGACGGCGTTGCCATTGAAATTGATCATGTCGATTTTGCATATAAAACCGGTGAAGCGGTTTTGCAGGACTTTTCCTTTACCGCAAATCCCGGAGAAATCATCGGGATTGTAAGTCCCTCCGGCGGCGGAAAAACCACGCTGATTCGTATGCTTTTGGGGTTAGTGACCCCGCAAACCGGCAGCGTTTCACTTTGCAGCGGCTCTGCCAAAGCGGTGCTTTCCCCCTGCCTACAACCGCTGACCACCTACGTTGCGCAGGAAAAGGTCGTTTTCTCCGGCACGGTGGCCGATTCGTTACGGTTGGCCTCGCCATTGGCTTCGGACGAAGAGCTTGAAGCGGCGCTGAAAGCCGCTTGTGCCGAGCGTTTTGTTGCACGGATGCCGCAGGGTATTCATTCTAAATTAGGTGAACGGGGAAGCGGTCTTTCCGAAGGACAGATCCAGCGTTTGGCCATTGCACGGGCATTAGTCAGCCACGCACCGATCATGCTGTTGGACGAAGCGACCTCGGCTTTGGATTTGGAAACCGAAAAAAAGGTACTGCACAATATGTTAAAGGGCGACCGTCAGCGCACTGTGATCGTAACCACCCACCGACCCACCGTTCTGCTTTCGTGTGATCGAGTGTATTCCATTGAAGACGGCCGTGCCGTTCAACTGACCGACGAGCAGATCGAAA
>JAKSQF010000190.1 GCA_024404235.1 Clostridia bacterium
CACAGGAAGGCCTTGAAAAAGGTTTCCGTGTTGTCAACAACTGCGGTGAGGACGGCGGTCAGACCGTCGGGCATCTGCATTATCACCTATTGGCCAAGCGTTTTCTTGCATGGCCGCCCGGTTGATCCATAAAGGAGGAATTTGAAATGTCTGAATTCTATACAATGAAAATTGCCGGTTTGGAGCGCAAGCTTGAAATGTTCCCCGTAAGCGACAAGCTGGATATTGCCGCCTTCATCATTTTCGGTGACGTTGAATTGACCGTTGCCGGTTGTGCTGAATTGTTGAAAAAGGTGCCGGAATTTGATGTCATCGTCACGCCGGAAGCCAAATCTATTCCGATGGCATACGAAATGTCCCGTCAATCCGGAAAGCCTTACGTTGTAGCGCGCAAGGGCGTGAAGGTTTATATGGGAAATCCGTTAAAGACCACTGTAACCTCAATCACCACCCAAAAGGAGCAAACGCTGTATTTGGGCGAAAGCGACGTTGCCGCCCTTCGCGACAAGCGCGTGCTGATACTTGATGACGTTATTTCGACCGGTGAATCTTTAATTGCCATTCAAAAGTTGGTAAAAGAAGCCGGTGGCATTGAAGTTGCCGCCGCTGCCTTTTTGGCAGAAGGCGATGCCGCAAAGCGCGATGATATTATCTTCTTAGAGCCGTTGCCGTTGTTCTTTAAATGATTGTAATCAAAAAACGACCGAAGAATCCTCTTCGGTCGTTTTTTATTATCACTTTTAATAAATAAAAAATCCCCGTGGCAATCCACGGGGATTTTTTATGAAAATTAGTCTTCGATCTTCTTCTTGGCAATAAGAGCCATCGGGATGGTAGCCAAAGCAACAGCACCGAAATAAACAACAGCAAAATCGCCGGTTTCCGGAGAAGTGTTGCCATTGTCACCGGTACCGTTTTCACCGGTACCCTCACCGTTACCATTACCGTTACCGCCTTCGCCTTCACCTTCGCCGGATTCCGGGCTGGCAACAGCAGCGAAAGCCGTAAGAGACAGGCAGAACAGCATAACAACTGCCAACAGCATTGCAATGAACTTTTTCATGATCGATTACCTCCAATTTATTATATTTTACTGTATTATAACATGCTTTTATTCAATTGTAAAGTACTTTTTGCAATTTTTTATCAGGAATTATTCATTTTTTGATAAAAAACCTGAATTGCAGCGCGTAAGGCTTTATTTGCCGGATCGGTAAGTTTTTCATCCTTCATCAGCAGATCGGCAGCATCCGAAGCGGCCGTTTTAAAAATCCCCAAATCGGTCGACAAATCAGCAATGCGAAATTCCGGCAAACCGTGTTGACGCCGCCCGATAAAATCACCTGGCCCACGCAGTTTTAAATCTTCTTCGGCAATATAAAATCCGTCATTGCTGTTGCAAATCACCTTTAAACGCTCCGCCACAGGGCCGTTCTGCTCGGTGACAAACACACAGGTAGATGCATAGGTGCCGCGTCCGATTCTGCCCCGCAACTGATGAAGCTGTGACAAGCCGAAGCGTTCGGCGTTTTCAATAATCATGACCGTTGCATTCGGCACGTCAACACCAACCTCCACAACGGTGGTACAAATAAGAAGCTGTACTTCCCCGTCTTTAAATGCGCGCATAACAGATTCCTTATCGCGCGCGTTCATTTTACCGTGTAACAGCCCAACTTTATAATCCTTAAAAGCAGAGGTACGCAGAGTTTCATAGTAAGCTTCTGCGCTATGTAAATCCGGCGACATTTCCTCGCTATCCTCAACCAAAGGACAAACGATATATCCCTGCCGTCCGGCATCAAGATGCTTTTTGACAAACCGATACAGCCGCTCGTGGTAACTGCCATCGACACAGTAGCTTTCGATTTTCTGCCGACCTTTCGGGTATTCGTCCAGTATGCTGATGTCCAAATCGCCGTAAAGCATCATGGCAAGCGTGCGTGGGATGGGCGTTGCCGACATAACCAATGTATGCGGATTCTTTCCCTTTCTTGACAGATTTGCACGCTGTTCTACCCCGAAACGATGCTGTTCGTCGGTGATGGCAAGTGCCAAATCACGAAAAGCAACGTCCTGCGTCAATAATGCGTGTGTACCGACTGCGACCTGCACCGTTCCGTCGCACAAAGCCTGCTTAATGGCGACTTTTTCCTTCTTCTTTGTTGAGCCGGTCAGCAAAGTACAACGGACATCTGTACCCTCAAAGAAAGAACTCAACGTAGCATAATGCTGTTCAGCCAAAATTTCGGTCGGTGCCATCAAAGCGGCCTGAAACCCGTTTTTGGCGCAAGAATACGCTAAAGCGGCCGCTACGGCGGTTTTACCGCTGCCGACGTCGCCCTGCAATAATCGGTTCATCATCGCGGATTGACTTAAATCCTTTGCACATTCTTCTATTGCCCTTTGCTGAGCGCTTGTCAGTTCAAACGGCAAGCGGTGACGAAATTCGGCCGTATAATCGTGCGGCAGAATATTTCCCGTAAGGGTGCGGTGTTTCGTCTTTAGTATCAGCAAAGTGGTTTGTAAAAGGAAAAATTCTTCATAAATCAGGCGGCGTTTTGCCCGTTCAAGTGCTTCGGTCGATTGGGGAAAATGAATTTGCCGAATGGCAGTATGCAGATCGCAAAGACCGTTCTTTTCCAAGATATACGGCGGTAACGGATCGGACACGAGTGCCTCACCCTGCAATGCAGTTGCAACTAACTTTTCAATCGCCTTGCTGGAAAGAGCACCCGTTGCCGGATAAACGGGATGAATACCGGCAGAGCCAACCGTACGGATCTCCGGCGAAGACATTGCGGGAAAGAATTGCGGTTCGGATATTTTACCGTAAAACAGATACTCACAATCCTTATGCAGGGATTGGGCTAAATACTTATTATTAAAAAGCGTGACTGTCATACGAGTGCCGTTCGCATCCTGCGCAACGAATTTATACAGGACCATTTTAGCACGGATATAATGCTCGTCAACGGTAGTGATAATACGCCCCCGAATACAAGCACGTACACCCTCTTCGCATTCGGAAATGGACTTTGAAGCATTCCAATCCTCGTAAGCACGGGGATAAAAACGCAAAAGGGCACCGACAGTATCGATGCCCATTTTATTGAGTATTTGTGCGCGTTTTTCACCAACGCCTTTTAAAAAGCGAATATCGGTTTCGCGATTCACAAAACGACCTCCATCCGATTTCGATATTATTCTACCGAAAGGATATAGTAATAAACCGGCTGGCCGCCGTTGATCATTGTAATTTCAACACGGCTGCCGAACTTCTGATTGAGTTGTTCTTCTAAAGCGGCGGCATCCTCTTCCTTGACGTCCTCACCGAAAATCACCGTGAGGAACTGACTGTCGCGCTTGATCATCTGCTTCGTCAGTTTCAACATTGTGCGTTCCAAATCGGTATCAACAAAGCTGATCTTACCGTCCATCATGGCAAGCAATTCGCCCTTCTTAATGGCGTGACCGTCAAAATCAGAATCTCTTGCAGCGAAGGTGACCTGACCGGTTGTGATTTTAGAGAAGGCATCACGCATTGCAATAGCGTTTGCTTCGTTTTCACCCTCCGGATCGTAGTTCAGCATCGCCGTAATACCCTGCGGAACGGTACGTGTGTGCAGAACGATCACCTTGCGGGTGCTGATTGGAATGGTCTGCTCGGCCGCCATAATGATATTCTTGTTATTCGGCAAAACGAATACCGTTTCAGCCGGCGTGCTTTCAACGGCACGGAG
>JAKSQF010000191.1 GCA_024404235.1 Clostridia bacterium
AGATCGGCACGGTCTTTCCGGATAAAAGCGTTCCTTCCGTTGTGTAGGCGTTCAGGGTTTCGTTCTGCGGGAAGATCACGTCGTAATCTTCAATATCACCGTCAATGCAGGCATACGCTTCATGGGAACCGATTGAATAATACATTGTTCCTTCCGAACGGTTGGTGACTTGATAGGTAACCTCTACGGCCGTACCGCGCAGGGAATAGGTGACGCGCAATTCAAAGTGGAACGGATATTTTGCGTATGTTTCGTCGTCATCGGTCAATAAAAAGGTGACCCGATTCACACCGCGACTTTCAACGGCAAAGTGGCTGTGGCGGGCAAATCCGTGCTTTTCAAGGGTGTATTCACGTCCGCATAAGGTGTATTTATCGTCCTTCAAGCCACCGCAAATCGGGAAAAGCAGGGGAGCCACACCGCTCCACACAGCCGGATCACCGCTCCACAAAACGTCCTTGCCGTCCAGCAAAAGACGGCGAATTTCGGCGCCGTGCTCGGCAATGGAAACTTCCAAACGTTCATTTTTTAAAATAACCATTTTAATTCCTCACTTGATAAAAAGGGCACGGAAACCGGTTGGAATCCCGTGCCCTCGTTTTTATTTTGCGTAATCGACTGCGCGATTTTCACGAATCAGATTTACCTTGATCTGGCCCGGATATTCCAGCTCGTTTTCAATACGCTCTGCAATCTGGTGGGCGACAATGGTCATCTGATCATCGCTGATGACTTCCGGTTTTACGATGATGCGGATCTCACGGCCGGCCTGAATGGCAAAGGAACCGTCAACGCCCTTGAAGGAGTTTGCAATTTCCTCCAGCTTTTCAAGACGCTTGATGTAGTTCTCGATGTTTTCACGGCGGGCGCCCGGTCTTGCGGCCGAAATGGCATCGGCAGCCTGAACGATGAAGGCAATAGCCGTTTTGGCTTCAATGTCACCGTGGTGGGCGTGAATGGCGTGAATGATCGCTTCGTTTTCTTTGTACTTCTTGGCAGCTTCAACACCCAACTGAATGTGGGAGCCTTCCTGCTCGTGGTCGATCGCTTTGCCGATATCGTGCAGTAAACCGGCACGCTTGGCAAGCGTTACGTCGGCACCAAGCTCTGCGGCCAACAGTCCGCACAGGTGGCAAACCTCCAACGAGTGGTTCAGCACGTTCTGACCGTAACTGGTACGGAAGTGCAGACGACCGAGCAGCTTGACCAATTCGGGGTGCAGGTTGTGAACACCGGCTTCCACCATAGCCTGCTCACCGGCACGCTTAATGGTCGCTTCGACCTCGGCGGTGGCTTTGGCAACGGTTTCTTCGATTCTTGCCGGATGAATGCGGCCGTCCAAAATCAGTTTTTCAAGGGTCAGACGGGCGATTTCACGGCGGATCGGTTCAAAGCAGGAAACGGTGATGACTTCGGGGGTGTCATCGATAATCAGGTCAACGCCGGTGGCGTTTTCGATCGCACGGATGTTGCGGCCTTCACGACCGATGATACGTCCCTTGATTTCATCGTTGGGCAGGGAAACGACCGAAACGGTCATTTCGGAGTAGTGGTCAGCGGCACAGCGCTGAACGGCAGTGCTTAAGATTTCCAAAGCTAATTTTTCGGAATCTTCCTTGGTGGTACGCTCGTACTCCATGATCTTAACGGCTTTTTCGTGGCTCAGTTCGCCGTCAAGTGCGTCCAACAACTGGGTCTTGGCCTGTTCTTTGGAAAGGCCGGAAATCTTTTCCAGCATATCCAACTGGCTTTTCTTAATGCGTTCGCATTCCTCCAGCTTTTCGTCAATGACCTTTGCACGGGCGCTTAATTTTTCTTCCTTGGCTTCGTAGTTGTCGATCTTGCGATCCAACGATTCTTCCTTCTGTTGGATGCGTTTTTCCTGCGCTTTTACGTCATTGCGGCGTTCACGCAGGTCGCGTTCGGTTTCCTGACGAAGCTGGTGGATTTCATCCTTAGCTTCCAATAATGCTTCTTTTTTCTTGGTTTCGGCGGTTTTCATCGCATCGCCGAGAATACGTTTCGCCTGCTCTTCGGCCGATCCGATTTTATTTTCTGCGGATTTGCGGCGATATGCCGATCCGACGAAAAATCCGATCACACCGAGGACCACGGCAACAATGCCCATAATCAGGGCGGTTTTTGGATCCATAGTATTGACCTCCTATATTGAAATGCGGAAATGCACGGGATTTTACCCGTCGGGAGCCGCAGATTCTCCCGTTGATACAATTAAACTTTACTCGGGTAATCATATTCGATTTCGGGCCGCTTTCCTTCGGGAGCCAACCGAACGACCGAAAACAGATACTACTACCTCACAGTATAATTTATCAAATACATTCTAACACTATATGGTTGTTCTGTCAAGAATAATCTACAATAAATTGTGTATTTTCCCGAATAAAGGCTTGCCAAAAACACAAAAATCGAATTGTAAATATGCATAAAATCACATATATTTTGCAAAATTATGCACTAATTTTGAATAAAATTGAATAAAATTGAATTTTTCGCCGAAATATGCTTGACAATGGCGGCAACAAGGAGTAAAATGATTGCATATTGAAAATTCTGAATGGAGTGACTATCATGAACAAAGCAGAAATCAAAAAGGTAGTTTTGGCCTATTCGGGCGGTTTGGATACTTCCATCATTATCCCGTGGCTGAAAGAAAACTACAATAATTGTGAGGTAATCGCCGTTTCCGGTAACGTCGGTCAGGCCGATGAACTGGAAGGCTTGGAGGAAAAGGCCATCAAAACCGGCGCTTCCAAACTTTACGTGCTGGATCTGACCGAAGAATACGTCGATGATTACATCATCCCGACCATGCAGGCCGGTGCTGTTTACGAAGAATACCTGCTGGGCACCTCGCACGCACGTCCCTGCATTGCAAAGGGTTTGGTCGATATTGCTATTAAGGAAGGCGCCGACGCTATCTGCCACGGTTGTACCGGTAAGGGTAACGACCAGGTTCGTTTTGAACTGGCTATCAAGCACTTTGCCCCCGAAATGCCCATCATCGCTCCGTGGCGTGAATGGGATATTCAGTCCCGTGAAGAGGAAATCGAATATGCCGAAGCCCATAACATCCCGTTGAAGATCAACCGTGAAACCAACTATTCCAAGGATAAAAACCTGTGGCACCTTTCCCACGAGGGTATGGATCTTGAAGATACCGGCAACGAGCCGCAGTACGAAAAGCCCGGCTTCCTTGAAATGGGCGTTTCTCCGTTGCAGGCTCCGGACGAGCCGACCTATGTAACCTTGGAATTTGAACAGGGTAAACCGGTCGCAATTGACGGCGAAAAGATGTCTGCCAAGAACATCATCTTAAAGCTGAACGAACTGGGCGGCAAGAACGGTATCGGTATTATTGATATCGTTGAAAACCGCTTGGTCGGTATGAAGTGCCGTGGCGTTTACGAAACTCCCGGCGGTACTATCCTCTATAAAGCACACGAAACGCTCGAAAGCATCTGCTTGGATAAGATGACTCTGCACGAAAAACAGCGTTTGTCCATCACCTTTGCCGAAATTCTCTACAACGGCCAGTGGTTCACTCCGTTGCGTGAGGCTTTGACCGCTTTTGTTGACAAAACGCAGGAGCGTGTCACCGGTAAGGTCAAGTTAAAACTGTATAAGGGCAACATCATCCGTGCCGGCGTTTGGAGTGACTATTCGCTGTATAGCGAAGAAATCGCCACCTTCGGTGAAAGCGATTA
>JAKSQF010000192.1 GCA_024404235.1 Clostridia bacterium
ACCTCAGCTTCCCAAGCTGATGAGGCGGGTTCGATTCCCGTCGTCCGCTCCAGTCGAGAGGCTCGACACCCAATTCGGGTTGAGTCTCTCTTTTTTTGGTTTCTGCCCCGAAAATACAATTGTGCAGTGTCGTAGTATAAACCCCACTTTTGTCTACTAGACAAAAGTGGGGTTTTACAATGCTATCCGTTCCATACAGAACGGGTGATATATCATCAAACGGAGTATTCTGATTTTTTATCACACTGTAATGTTTACCGTCTGTTCACGAATTATTGTTGATTCCGTATAATATTTTCGTTATAATTATAGAGTAATAAAATTTAGGAGCGAAAAGATGACCGAACTTAAATCGAAGATTTTTGAGCAGGCTTTACTTTCACAACTAAGCAAAAAGCAGGTGAAAGAGCGTGTCGACGCTTATTCACTGCCTTTTAAAGAGTTGATGGCATACTACCGTTGTGCTATGATGGAAATTGAAACGAAATTTCGGGTTTTAAGCGAAGAATTATCCATTCAATATGATCACAACCCGATTGAAACGATTAAGACGCGCTTAAAATCACCCGAAAGCATTTTTGATAAGTTGACTCGAAAAAATCTGCCTCTTACCGCACAGGGTATTGAGGAAAATCTGAACGACATTGCCGGTATTCGCGTGATTTGCTCGTTCCCGTCGGACATTTATCGTTTGGCGGATTCCTTTTTGAAGCAGGATGACGTTTTTTTGCTGGAACGTAAGGATTACATTAAAAATCCGAAAGAAAACGGTTACCGAAGTTTGCATCTGATCGTGGAAACACCGATTTTTCTGCACGACTGCAAAAAGATGATGAAGGCCGAAGTGCAATTCCGCACGATTTCCATGGATTGGTGGGCCAGCACCGAACATAAAATCCGTTATAAGAAAGATATTGCCGAAGACGGTTCGATCGACCGTGAATTGGTCGAGTGTGCCCGTCTGGCGGCCGAATTGGATTCCCGCATGGAAGATATCCAACGTGCGGTACAGTCAAATCTGTAAGTAGTGGGCGAATTCAGATGAATTCGCCCTTTTGTAACGGCGTAAATCTTGACATAAAAATGCAAAGGGATTATAATATTCGATAACGGTTACACAGTTCACAATTTCTTAACAAAAACGAAAAAATATTATGCTTTACTAAATAACGGAAAGGGTGGTTTACAGTGGCAACGAATAAAATTTTGATTGTTGACGACGACGAAAACATCTGCGAACTACTGCGCTTGTATCTTGAAAAAGACGGCTTTGAAACCTGCACGGCATTTGACGGTGAGCAGGCTTTGGCTCTTGTCGATGAATATGCACCCGATTTGGTTCTGCTGGATATTATGCTTCCGAAATTGGACGGTTGGCAGGTCTGCCGACAAATTCGGCAAGCAAGTGAAGTGCCGATCATTATGTTGACGGCCAAAGGGGAAACCTTTGATAAGGTTTTGGGGTTGGAGCTCGGTGCAGACGACTACGTCACAAAACCCTTTGATACAAAGGAGGTACTCGCACGAATTAAGGCCGTTTTGCGCCGCACCGGTGATGTTGAGCGTGAAGCGCTGCAAAAGGAAGTTCGTTTTGATAAACTGCGCATCAATCTCACAAACTATGAATTGACGGTAAACGGGCAGAACATAGACACGCCGCCCAAGGAATTGGAACTTATTTATCATCTTGCATCCAATCCGAACCGTGTTTATACACGAGATCAGTTGTTGGACGAGGTGTGGGGCTTTGATTACTACGGTGACTCCCGTACAGTCGACGTTCATGTCAAGCGTCTGCGCGAAAAATTAGAGGGCGTTTCCGACCGATGGAATTTGAAAACGGTTTGGGGCGTCGGTTATAAATTCGAGGTCAAATAATGCATTCAAGACTTTTTAAAAAGTTCTTTGTTCCGGTGGCCTTGATCATTATGTTAAGTCTGACCGGCATGATGATTACCATGACCTTGATTTTCAATAAATATCTTGCTGTCAGCAATTATAAGTCGTTAAATAAGGCTTGTGATGCTGTGGCTGACTTTACGCAAACCGCCCTTCAGCAGGAAGGCGATTCCATCAACGAGTCGATGGATCAGTATTTGTATTACATCACCAGTAATATCTCGGATGTGTACGACTTTGATGTAATTACAACCGATGCGACCGGACAGGTGCGTTCCTGCAGTTGTGACGAATGGAAGCGGTCAAGGGATTGTCGCCATTCGGTATGTTTTTCACCGATAATAGTTGAAAATACCAAAAAGAATACGATACAGGAAATTACTACGCTGGACGCTGTTTACGCCCGCCCGAGATACGTCTGCGGACGTGCTATTTACAGCAAAGGCAATTTTGTCGGACTGGTATTTGCGACGGCGCCGATGTCGATCACACGGTCGGTTCTGCGTACAACGGCGAAGTATTATCTGATTTCCGCCATTGTTCCGCTGATTGTTATTTTCTTTGCAATTTATACAATGACCTATCGGCTGACCCGACCGCTGAAGCAAATGTCTCGTGCGGCGCAGGCGATGGCCACGGGGGACTTTTCAAAGCGCATTCCCGTTACCACGGATGACGAAATCGGCGATTTGGCTATTTCTTTTAACCGAATGACCGATGCGTTGGCGCAGCTGGAAAATATGCGCCGCAGCTTTGTGGCAAACGTTTCGCACGAACTTCGTACGCCAATGACGACGATCGGCGGTTTTATTGATGGAATTATCGACGGAACGATCGAACCGGAACGGCAATCTTATTATCTGAAAATTGTTTCGGATGAGGTCAAGCGCTTGACCCGATTGGTGAAATCAATGTTGAACATTGCGAAGCTTGAATCGGGTGAATTTGTTATGAAACCGGAAACCTTCGGCTTCAGTAAACTGCTGCTTGAAATCGTAGTCGGACAGGAACAGCGTATCGAGCCGAAGAATATCAATATTGTCGGTTTGGACGAATTGCCCGATATCGGCATTATTGCTGACCGCGACTTGATTTATCAAGCTGTTTATAATTTGATTGATAACGCCATAAAATTTACCGAAGAAAACGGTGAAATTCAATTTTCGGTATCCTCGCTTGGCGAGGAACTGACCTTTACGGTCAGCAATTCCGGAAAGGGTATACCCGCCGATTCGCTGCCGTATGTTTTTGAACGTTTTTATAAGGTCGATAAATCGAGATCGGCCAATAAAAACAGCACCGGCTTGGGACTTTACCTTGTGAAGACGATCGTGAAAGCACACGGTGGTACGGTAACGGCAACAAGTGTGGAAAATGAAAAAACTGTTTTTGAATTGGTTTTACCTTTAAATGGAGAAAGGATGCAAAACAATGAATGAATTTGACAATCAACCGGTTGAGGAAACTGCCGAAGAAGCGGAAAAGATCGAGGCTGAAGAGGCTGCCGAAGTGACGGAAGAATTCGAGGTAAATCCGGCGGAGTCCACTACGGATGATGACAATGCAGAAGCAGAAACGGCGACGGAAGATTTTGCGGAAAATACCGATGAAAACTCCGCCGAGGATGTTTCAGAAGAAGTGTTTTATCAGTCGATCCAAAAGCAAATAGAAGAGAAACAGCAGGGAAACCGGTTGTTCTTAAAGGTTTTGGCACTTTTATTGGCCTTGGTGCTTTTCTTTGCCGGCGGCGGATTGACCGGATATTTGTTATGGGGAAGAAGACCTGTCAGCAATAATGTGGCGAACAGCACCGCTGCAAC
>JAKSQF010000193.1 GCA_024404235.1 Clostridia bacterium
GCGTTGTGGCTTGCTGGATCAAATGGCAAGCTCGGTCGGTGGATTTACCTATGCCGATTTTAACGAGCCGTCCAATCCGAGCGTTGAAAAAATAGATCTAAATTTACAGGATTACGGCTACACACTTTGCGTTATTGATACCGGCGGCAACCATGCGAATTTAACGCAGGATTACGCCGATATTACGTTAGAATGTAAGGCGATCAGCAATGCGTTGGGTGTTGATTTCCTGCGTGATGCCGACGTTCCGACTTTTTATGCTAAAATCGGTGAACTGCGTAAAGCTCACGGTGACCGCGCCGTTCTGCGTGCATTCCACTTTTTTAATGAAGAAGACAGGGTAGAGGCGCAACGCAATGCTTTGAAGTCCGGTGATTTTGAAACGTTCCTTACGAATGTTAACGCTTCGGGCGAGTCTTCGTATAAGTATTTGCAGAATCTTTATTCTACTTCTGCTGTGTCGGAGCAGGGGCTTTCGCTTGCAATCGCTCTAACGAAAAAGTTTTTGGGTGATAAAGGTGCTTGCCGTGTTCACGGCGGCGGTTTTGCCGGAACGATCCAGTGCTATATTCCGAATGAAAGAGTTGACGAGTACCGCACCATGATCGAGGCCGTTTTCGGTGAAGGATCGTGCGTTCCGCTTATTGTTCGCCCCGTCGGCGGTTGTGAAATCTTATAATGATAAAATTTAAAGCCTACCGAAATTCGGTAGGCTTTTTTCAGCGTTATTTTAGATATTGATTTGTTGCTTTAACCAAACGTTTGCGTACATAACTCTTTTCGGAGAACAACAACAAATTTACCGTGATTTGCAGCACCGTCATAACGGCAGCCTGCGTAATGCGTGTGGGGAGTGAAGCAAAATACGGAACGTGATACAGCATCGTGATCCAGATTGAATTCAAAAGAACTGAACCGATAATCTGATTTAACAGCACACATGTCACAATTCGTACCGGCGTTGCATTGCGATGCAGGAAGAACGCCGTGGATAAACCGATCAACAAGGCTGTAAACGTAAAACCGGGGAAGTAGGCACCTTGCGGAAAGAGTATTGTGCCGACAATATCGCCGATTCCAGCAACGGCCATTGTGTAGGGAATTCCAAGTAAAACTGCCGCGACGGATAGTGCGATAAACGAAAAACCGTAGCGCTGATTAAAGGTGTTAAAGGATAGGAAACGTTCAAAAACGACCCTTAATGCGATGAGCAATGCTGTTAAAATGATTTTGAATAATTGATTTCTTTTCATAAAAAACCTCCTTTTTACCCGTTTGCCGAATAAAAAGGAGGTTCGTTTTCCGATTTACACGGCAGCGGGATGCGACCGTCGAACCGTGGAAAAATTCCTTCGTCCGCGCGGCAACTCCCCGTCCGTGCGGCACTTTACGCTCGAAAGTCTACTCTGCATTTGCTATAATTATATCACAAAATGGTGATTTGTCAATAATTTTCTGCGTGAATTTCAAAATATGCCTGCGGATGTGCGCAAACGGGGCAGACCTGCGGTGCTTCGGTACCAACCACGATGTGACCGCAGTTGCGGCATTCCCAAACTTTGACCTCGCTCTTTTTGAAGACTTCCTGCGCTTCAACATTGCGCAATAAGGCACGGTAGCGCTCTTCGTGTTCCTTTTCGATGGCGGCAACGGCGCGGAACTTGTTTGCCAACTCGGTAAAGCCTTCCTCTTCGGCGGTTTTGGCGAAGCCTTCGTACATATCGGTCCATTCGTAGTTTTCGCCGTCAGCGGCTGCACCGAGATTTTCGGCAGTGTTGCCGATACCGTTTAGCTCCTTAAACCACATTTTGGCGTGTTCTTTTTCGTTGTCGGCGGTTTTTAAGAAGAGGGCGGAAATCTGCTCGAATCCTTCCTTTTTGGCTTTAGAAGCAAAATAAGTGTATTTGTTTCTTGCCTGCGATTCACCGGCAAATGCGGCTTCAAGGTTTTTTTCGGTTTGTGTGCCTGCATATTTGTTTGACATGTTTATTTCCTCCTATTATGATTTGATATACAAAATATCTTTAATCAAATTATACCACGCAGTATTGCATTTTACAACTGCGTGTAATAAAAAAAGAAAGATCGCCTTTCAGCGATCTTTCCGGTGGCGGAGTAGGAGAGATTTGAACTCTCGCGCCGGTTACCCGACCTACTCCCTTAGCAGGGGAGCCTCGTCACCACTTGAGTACTACTCCGTGTAACGTCATTTCAAACAAAGAAAATGGCGGAGAGGAAGGGATTCGAACCCTTGGCTCTTGCGAGTCACTGGTTTTCAAGACCAGCTCCTTAAACCGCTCGGACACCTCTCCGTTTGCGACTTGAATATTTTAACACATCGAAATGATTTTGTCAACACAAAAATTAGGCTCACAGGTAAAATACAAAAAAGATAGTAAATAAATCAATCAATCAAAGCAACCCGCAATCCGTCCATTTTTTCAGATTGGTGTCATTTTGTTCAAAAAGTAATAATGGATTGCAGTAGGATAGAAATATCATTAACAGTCTGCATTTGCAATTTAAACAAGTTTTATAGTAAGCTCTGTCTTTGCGGATTATGTGACTTACAAATGCAATTTCTTTTAGTGATTTGTGGCGCTTTAAGTGTCTAAGTGCTATGCTGAAGGCTTCGCTAATCTCTATTTTTGCATTATCGCTACGACTCTGTTCCAGTTCTGATAGCCAAAAAACCTTTCGACGCATATATCTGCTTAAAAAGGCATTTCTTGAATCATTACACGAAGATTGCACTGAGTGCAAACGTTGAAAATACCAACGTTCGGGAATAATAACGTAATCGGCATTTGATTTTACACATTCGTAAATAAATAATTTATCTTCACCAATTATAAAGTTTTCGTTAAATCTAATACCTGTAATAAGATCTTTTTTTACTAAAAGTCCGCCGATCATATTTAGTGGCGAACTATGAAATAAATCAAAAATAGTTTCGTCATGATTCCTGAAAATGTATTTATCCGGATTTTCGGCTGCTGGAAATTGCTCAAATAACGCCGGAATAATCTCGCTCTTGGTTTTGCATTGAAGCACCGGTTGCAGCCAGTGCATTTACCATTCTTTCAAATAAAAGCGGGTGAATACAGTCGTCGCTATCAAGAAAGAAAAGGTAATCGCCGGTTGCCAAATCGATTGCCAGGTTTCTTGCGTGGCTGACCCCGGCATGATCGGCTTTGGAATAGGTTATTATGCAATCGTATTTCGATATAAAAGGATTTAATACGGCTTCAGTGTCATCGGTTGAGCCGTCATCAACAATTATGATTTCAATATTTCTATATGTTTGTGATAAAACTGAATTTATCGCATCGGAAATAACTGCTGATCGGTTGTATGTCGGCATTATGACAGAGATTTTCGGACAGTGCATTACTTCACCTCCAAAACAAATTGATAGAATGGAATAACCTATGGAGATAAAACTGAAAAATTAAAAGAGGCTCCACCCAAAATGGGCATCGAGTCTCTTGAGAGGAATGATGTTCGCAGTAAACTTCACCATCGGGGTAGGTTCTTTAATAACCAAGCAAAACTTGACCCGAATAAGGTCAAGCTTTGCTTGTGGTGCGGGTGACAGGACTTGAACCTGCACGCCGGGGCGCCAGCTCCTAAGGCTGGTGCGTCTGCCAATTCCGCCACACCCGCATA
>JAKSQF010000194.1 GCA_024404235.1 Clostridia bacterium
GACCGAACGGTCAAGCGGGATTGTTCTTGAAGAAATTTAGTCCACACATCATCGCAGGGATTTCCCTGCGCGACGGCGGTAAAACCACCGCCGATGGAAAATGTGAGGGCTAAAACGAGAAATTAAATCAACTCGATGATAGCCATTTCAGCAGCATCGCCGCGACGCGGACCGGTCTTGGTGATGCGGCAGTAACCGCCGTTCACATCGGCATACTTCGGAGCGATTTCGTTATACAGTTTGGTAACGACATCTTCCTTCGTGACAAACGCCAATGCCTGACGTCTGCTTGCCAAAGTGTTCTGCTTTGCGAGTGTAATATATTTCTCAGTCATAGCGCGAACCTCTTTTGCGCGGGTAACGGTGGTTTCAATCTTGCCGTTTTCCAGCAGGAAAGTGACCATCGCACGCAGCATTGCGGTTCTGTGATCGCTGGTTCTTCCGAGTTTACGAGTTCCCGGCATTTATATTCACTCCTTCTTGTTAGTGGGATCAGTCGCTTTCCTTTTTCAGCGTGAAGCCGAACGAATCCAACTTCGCGATAACTTCTTCCAAGGACTTGCGGCCGAGGTTACGGACCTTCATCATATCTTCTTCAGACTTGTTGATGAGGTCTTCAACAGTATTGATACCTGCACGCTTTAAGCAGTTGAAGCTGCGGACCGAGAGATCCAGCTCGTCGATCGTAAGATCGAGGACCTTTTCCTTCGCTGTATCGCTCTTTTCCGACATAATGCTTTCGGATTCACCCACGCCCTCGGTCAGACCGACGAACAGTTCAAGGTGTTCCATTAAGATTTTGGCGGAAAGGGAAACTGCTTCGTTTGCACGCATGGAGCCATCCGTCCAAACCTCCAACGTCAGCTCGCACTTATCCAAAGACTGGCCCGTGCGGATGTTGGTGGCGGTCGGATTGACCTTAAGCACCGGCGAATAGATCGAGTCGATCGGGATTACGCCGATAACCGCTTTTTCCGGCTTATTCTGGTCGGCAGGAACATAGCCTCTGCCTTTATCCAGCGTCATTTCCATATTAAGGCGGGCGCCCTTATCCAGCGTAGCAATGTGCATATCCGGATTGATGATTTCAACCTCGGAATCGGCCTTGATATCGGCCGCGGTTACTTCGCAGGGGCCTTCAGCTTCGATATAAATCGTTTTAACCGAATCGGAATGTAACTTTGCGATCAATCCCTTAAGGTTCAGGATGATTTCGGTTACGTCTTCCTTAACACCTTCAATGGTGGAAAATTCATGAACGACACCGTCAATCTTGACCGTGGTGATGGCCGCACCCGAAAGGATGGACATCAGTACGCGACGCATACTGTTGCCGAGGGTGGTTGCATAGCCACGTTCCAGCGGGGACATAACGAACTTGCCGTATGTGCCGTCCGCACTCAGTTCTTTGGTATCAATTCTGGGCTTTTCAATCTCTATCATTTAAAAGCTCCATTTCTCCGCACCGAAAAAATTTGGAAAATACAATATCCCGATGCGGCGGATATTGTAACGATCCGTTCTATTATCTCGAATAGAATTCGACGATGAGCTGTTCATCGACCGGAGCCTCGATCTGCTCACGAGTGGGCAGAGCAACGACCTTAGCGGTCATATTGGTACGGTCAGCGCTGATCCATTCCGGAATCGGGCGAGCGCTGTTTGCTTCGACCACGGCCTTGATCTTATCATTGCCGCGCATCTTTTCGCAAACGGTGATTTCGTCGCCGGCCTTCAGCAAGTAGGAAGCGATGTCAACACGGTTGCCATTGACTTCGAAGTGGCCGTGACCGACCAACTGTCTTGCTTCGGCACGAGAGGATGCAAAACCAACACGGTAAACAACGTTATCCAGTCTGCTTTCGAGCAACTGCAACAGGTTGTCACCGGTAACGCCGGTCTTACGCTCTGCGATTTCAAAATAATGATGGAACTGATTTTCCTGTACGCCGTAGAAACGTCTTGCGGTCTGCTTTGCACGCAGCTGCAAGCCGTATTCAGACGACTTCTTTCTACCTTGTCCGTGCTGACCCGGGGCATAGCCGCGGATACCGACGGAGCATTTTTCAGAATAGCAACGTTCGCCCTTTAAGAACAATTTCTTGCCTTCACGGCGACACTGTCTGCAAACTGCACCGGTATATCTTGCCATCTGTTACACCTCCAAATAATATCTGTTATACGCGTCTTCTCTTGGGAGGACGGCAGCCGTTGTGCGGGATCGGGGTGACGTCCTTGATCATGCTGACTTCCAAGCCTGCAGACTGCAGTGCACGGATGGCAGCTTCACGACCGGCGCCCGGTCCTTTAACGTAAACTTCAACTGTTTTCAGTCCGTGTTCCATTGCAGCCTTGGCAGCGGTTTCAGCCGCGCTTTGTGCAGCGAACGGAGTGGACTTACGGGAACCACGGAAACCGAGTTCGCCGGCAGAAGCCCAAGAAAGAGCGTTGCCCTGCGTATCGGTGATGGTTACGATCGTGTTGTTGAAAGTCGACTGAATGTGTGCGGCGCCACGTTCGATGTTTTTCTTCTCACGGCGGCGGCGAACAGTCGTTTTCTTTGCAGTAGCCATTATACTCTTCCTCCTACTTTATTTCTTCTTGTTAGCAACGGTTCTCTTCGGACCCTTGCGTGTACGAGCATTGGTCTTGGAACGCTGACCGCGAACGGGCAGACCTTTGCGATGACGAAGACCTCTGTAACTGCCGATTTCGATGAGTCGCTTGATATCCAGAGCGACAACACGACGACGGTCACCTTCTACCTGAAGGTTATGGTCGATATATTCACGCAGTTTGGAAATATCTTCTTCGGTTAAGTCCTTAACGCGAACGTCGGGATTAACACCGGTTTCGGCAAGGATCTTTTTCGATGTAGTAAGACCGATTCCGTAGATATAGGTAAGCCCGATTTCTACGCGCTTATCGTTCGGAAGGTCAACACCAGCAATACGTGCCATTTATCAAAGCACCTCCATAATTGATGTTTCGTGTGTCGGGGAATTAACCCTGACGCTGTTTGTGCTTCGGGTTTTCACAGATAACCATGATTTTACCCTTGCGCTTAATGATCTTACATTTTTCGCAAATTTTCTTGACAGAAGGTCTGACTTTCATTGTGTAATTACCTCCTAATTTTACTTGGAACGCCAGGTAATGCGTCCCTTTGAAAGCTCGTACGGCGACATTCCGACCGTGACCTTATCACCGGGAAGAATGCGGATGAAATTCATACGCAGCTTGCCGGAAATGTGGGCCAGGATCTGGTGTCCGCCCTGGATCTCAACCTTGAACACTGCGTTCGGCATAGCCTCAACAACCGTGCCCTCCAACTCGATCATATCCGATTTTGACATTTACTTTTCCTCCTTTAAAGGCGCCTCGTCGCGGTAGATTGCCAACGCGCGGCGGATGGTTTTGTTGGTTGAAATTTGCTGCTCGGTTAAAACCGTTTTTGTAACGGAAAGATGTTTCGGGTTCTTCCGCTTTGGCCGTTCAAGCGGACGTTTTTTCCCGTCGCAGACGAGAATGCCGTCCCCTGCTTTGCCGACCGCAACAAGGAAGGAACCCTTATCACGTCCCGCTTTTGAATACACGATCTGTCCGGTCATAACAAGTTCCTC
>JAKSQF010000195.1 GCA_024404235.1 Clostridia bacterium
GTGCTATTGACAATCTTACGGCAGGGCAGTACAATATAGAATATATATACCCGATTGTGGGCAATAACAATAACATTGCTGAAGGGAAACGTTTTATGGAAAACATTATCGAAATCGAACAGTTAAATAAATCCTTTGGATCGGTACACGCCGTGCAGGATTTGTCCTTTCACGTAAAGCGGGGCGAGCTGTTTGCCTTTTTGGGGGTAAACGGCGCCGGTAAATCGACCACGATTTCCATTCTTTGCGGCCAACTGCAAAAGGACGGCGGAAGTGTTAAAATCGACGGGTGCGACGTGGAACAAAATCTTGAAAAAATCACCTGTAAAATCGGCGTAGTGTTCCAAAATTCGTTGTTGGATCAGCCGCTTTCGGTGCGGGAAAACCTGCGCAGTCGTGCCGCCCTTTACGGTATTACGGGCGCGGCTTTTGAAAAACGGATGGCAGAACTGGCCGAGTTGCTTGACTTTGCCGATCTGCTTGACCGCACGGTCGGTAAGCTTTCGGGCGGTCAGCGGCGCCGCATTGATATTGCACGGGCGCTGTTGCATAACCCCGAAATTCTGATTTTGGATGAGCCGACTACCGGCCTTGATCCGCAGACCCGCCGCCTTTTGTGGAACGTCATCGAGGATCTGCGCCGCCAAAACGGAATGACGGTTTTCCTCACAACGCATTATATGGAAGAGGCGGCCGATGCCGATTATATCGTCATTTTGGACAGCGGTAAAATCGCGGCAGAGGGTACGCCGCTGGAACTGAAAAACAAATACACGGGCGATTATATCACGATTTACGGTCAGGCGGAATGCGATGATTTCGGCTATCCGACCGAAGAATTGAACGGTGCGGTTCGCATCTGTGTGCCGAATACGGCGGCTGCAACCAAGCTGATCACCGCATATCCGGAACGCTTTTCGGATTATGAGATCACCAAGGGCAAGATGGACGACGTATTTCTTGCCGTAACGGGTAAAAAACTGACGGGAGGCGAAGAAAAATGATGGGATTTTCTGCACTTTGGCGCCGCAATCAGCGGTTGTTTTTCAAGGATAAAGGAATGTTCTTTTCCTCGATGATCACACCCATTATTTTGTTGGTGCTGTATGCCACGTTTTTGGCCAACGTTTATAAGGATGCGTTTCTTTCCGGCTTTCCGAAAGAAATGTCGGTCGATGCAAAGTTGATCGACGCCGCCGTCGGGGGACAGCTTATTTCCTCGCTGTTGGCGGTCAGTTGTGTAACGGTGGCGTTTTGCTCCAATCTTTTAATGATCAACGACCGTGCCAACGGAACGTTCCGTGATTTAACGGTCACACCGGTCAAGCGTTCGACCTTGGCGTTTGCTTATTATGCGGCTTCGGCGGCAAGCACGCTGATCATCACGCTGACGGCGTCGGTCGTGGGACTGGGGTATTTGGCAACCAAGGGCTGGTATCTGTCCGCCGCCGACGTGGCGGAACTCTTTGCCGCCGTAATATTGCTGACGCTGTTCGGCACGGCGCTTTCGTCCTGTATCCATTTCTTTTTAAGCACCGCCGGTCAGGCTTCGGCTGTGGGGACGATCATCAGCGCCGGTTACGGTTTTATCTGCGGCGCCTATATGCCGATTTCAAGTTTTTCAAAGGGTCTGCAGAAGGTTCTTTCCTGCCTGCCGGGTACTTACGGTACGTCGTTGCTTCGGAATCTGTTGATGCGCGGCACGTTAAATGAAATGGAAAAGGTCGGTCTGCCGAAAGCGGCTGTGGACGAGCTTGCCAAAACGGTCGACTGTTCTCCCGAATTTTTCGGGCATGCCGTATCGACGGGGGCAATGTTCATTATTTTAGCCGGCTCGGTCGTGCTGTTTACGGGACTTTTCGTGGTGATGAATATCGCAACAAAGCATCGAAAATAAAACGGTTTATCATTTCAACAAATGTTTATCTGACGGGAGAAACAGGTATGCAAAAAGCAAAACGCCTTTTGGCAATGATATCGGCAATCATCATAACGGCCGTCTTTTGCGTAATGCCGGTATCTGCAACGGTGCCGGTACCGACGGGTGAAACCTACGAATTGTACGATACCGTCGGGTACGACGATTTGTATATCGGTACTACTTCAATGGCGGGACGCACGATGAACGGCGGCCGCAACTATACCTATAACGCTACCGCGCCGACCTATTCTGCCGTCTTCAGCTTTCGCTGGATCCCGCGCGGAAGTGAAAACGATTTGAAATTTACCGTGTTTTTCGACGATTGGGTCTATCCGTTCTGCTTTGCCGCAAAGGCACCGAATCAATCGGGATTCGGCAAAACGGCGGGGCCGAACGGTGCGTGGCACATCGTACCGTCCGACGGCAGTTTGTGTGTCGATATGAACACACCCATTGTGTTGGGGCAACCTTACGATATGGAAATGGGACGCTTAAAGGTAAAAACGGGCGCAAATGCGGGGAAATACTACGTTTATTGGAAGGTAAACGGTGAATTGGTGCAATCCTATTACTACGCCGGTGTCAGTGGCGGTGTTTACGGAAACGGCACGGCACTGTCGAATAAAATCATTTTCAGCGCATCGGATGCCAACTATTTTACGGCGATACCCTTTACGGAAGCGTATGACGATTACGACGAAATCGGATTGGATGATTTGTACGTCGGCGAGGATTCGCTTGCCGGCAGAACGTTGGCCGGTGGCGATTACACCTGCACCTATCGTGCCACTTCGCCCAGTTTTTCGTCGGTGCTGAAGTTCCGCTGGATTCCGGGTGGAGCGCTGACGCGATTCTCGATGTATTTCGATGCGTTTGCCTATCCGTTCTGCTTTGCCGTAAAATCACCGAATCAAACGGGCTTCGGTGCCGTTCCGGGGCCGAACGGTGCATGGCATTTGGTGCCGTCAAACGGGAATTTGATGGTCAATATGAGCGAGCCGATCGTCGCCGGAAATCCTTACGATATGGAAATGGGACGCTTAAAGGTGATGAACGGCTTTAATGTCGGAAAATACTACGTTTACTGGAAGGTAAACGGCACGTTGATCCAATCCTATTATTATGACGGTGTAGCCGACGGTACCTACGGAAGCGGCACGGCACTGTCGAATAAAATCATTATTCAACTGCCGAACGGTAATAAATTCACCGCAATTTCTTCTGTGGAAACTTATGCTGCCTATGACGAGATCGAGTATGAAGATCTGTACCGAGACGGGGTTCGCGTCGGTAAACAAACGCAAATGGCCGGCGCTACGGTATTTACCTATAACCGCACCTCGCCGACGGGCTCTGCCGTATTCCGTTTTCGCCTTCGGGTCGGCTCGGTCGCAAAGCTGCAAATGTCTTTTGAAAAAACGAATGCAAGCACAATGGCGTACGTTTTCGGCGCTTGGTTAGAACCGGACGGACAGTATCCCAACGGCAGAATGTGGTTGCGTCCGGGTTACGGGCCGCAGACTAATCTGCCCGCTTTGTTGGAGCCGTATTCCACCCACAACGTTGAGTTTGCCCGACTGCGGGTGAATAGCGGTGCCAACAACGGCAAGTACTTGGTTTATATCAAAATTGACGGTGTTACGGTTGCGACCGATTACGTAGATGCCGCCGTTGTGGACG
>JAKSQF010000196.1 GCA_024404235.1 Clostridia bacterium
TTAAGGTAGGCACGTAAAACAGGAAGGTTAAAAGCACACGGACAACGGGTGAAAATTCATTGATAAACCATGCCAGCAAATAGGCCAGCAAAAAGCTTAACGGACCCGTGACAACGGCAAATTTCAAGGTATTTACAACAGCCTTTGAAAAGATTTCGTCGGTATTGACCATACGCAGATAGTTTGCAAGTCCGGTAAAACCGGGAGCGGAGATCATATCGTAGTTAAAAAAGCTTAATACCATGGATGCCAAAACCGGTAATACGGTAAACAGGAAAAATAGCACCAAAAACGGCATAATCATCAAAACCCACGCCGTGGTTTCGTTTCGGCCGAGTTTCCCTCTGAGCACCTTTTTTGCATTGGCTTTCATACGATTTTTCTCCTTTCATTATTTTTTATTTGCGTATTCGGCTTTCTTACGCTGCATTTCCATATCGGCAATATTGCCCCATTTGATCATGGTGTCGTTTACGTTGGCGTTGGCCTCAACAACGTTCCAGAAAGCTTGGTCAATACTGCGGTTTACATAGTAGCCGCCGGGTAATTCTTCAAAATTCAATATATCTTTTTGTTGAGCCTTCAAGGCGTCTAACGAATCGGCATCCCAACCAAGGTTGCCGAACGCTTCGACGTTGGAGGTTGCCACTCTGCCCAACGGGCCGATGACCGATTCCAAGTTATCGGAATACCGCTGTTGGGTATCGGCGCTGACCCACCATTTCAAAAATTCCCATGCGTTTTCGGGACTTTTGGACAGTTTTGTAATGGCACAACCCGTGCCGCCGCCTGCTGACAGAGAATATGTTTTTCCGTCTTCACGAACGGTACCCGGCAGTTGAACGGCTTTCCAGCGATTTTCGATTTCGGGCGCCGCCGTTACCAATTGGGTAATCATCGTAAAATCTGCGATGCCCATAGGCGCCGCACCGATGCGGAAGCGATCGAAGAAAAGACTCATTGCCTTGGGGACCTTGTATTTAACGTACCAATCGGTATAACGGTTAAAGCATAAGATTTGTTCGGTTTGGGTAAGTGTTGTAACACCCTTTTCCAAATCGTACAACGGAAGGCCTGCCTGTGCCAAAAACGTCGGATACATCGTCTGCGGTATACAGACCTGCAGGTTTGAACGCTGCAGCGTAGTTGTAACGTTTGCAAACTCTTCCCAAGTGGTCGGCACTTCCAATCCCATACGGTTCAAAATGTCGGTTCTGACAAACAGCATTTGGAACGTTTGCGTATCGGGCAGAGCGTAAACCTTATTATTATATGTATATGGAACCGCGCCGTCCGCATTAAACTGCGAAAGGACCTGCTCGCAATCATCAAACTGCGACAGCGGCACCAATGCGCCGCGCATTGCAAGGTTGACCGGCTCGGTTCGCGGCATATGCAAAATGCAGTCGGGTCCTTTACCGGAAAGAATGCCCTGAATCAGCGTAGCATTTACCACCTTGACACACACGTTTATGCCGGTTTTCGGGGTGAAGCTTTCCTGAATTAAAGCCGTTAAAACCTGCGCCTGATCACGGCCCCAGTTGACCCAAAGGGTCAAATCCCCTTCTTTGGTGGCATCGGCTGAAACGGAAGAGTAATCTTCACTGAAGGTTTTTAAAAAACGTTTTGCGGAAAAAGTAGTTTTGTCCCAAAACGAGGTTTCGTCTTCTTCGGCAGAAGCACCGCTTCCGTATAAATAAATCGTATCAATATCCAGCGGCATATTCGGAATGGTACCGACCAAAGCACCGAGGTTAGTATATGCCGTGTAATAAGCTGATTTATACTGATGAGCAGAATACGGGTTATCAATCATTTTCTGCAGGGTTTCTATCGCCGATTGAATGGTGGAAACAGTAGATCCGCTTTGCTTTTCCTGAATAACTTCCATCTGTCTTGAAAGTTTTTTCAGTGAAGAAACCGCCGATTCCAATCGCTGATTAAAATCGGGAATTTGCTCAAACAATTCGTAACTTCGATTGATGTCAACCGTTTCGCCGACGATCATGGTGATATCAACGTATAAATCACCGAGATCCGATGCAATCTGTTTCAACAACGTATACGACTGAGCCATTTCCCCCGACGTGACCGCCAGCGAAAGCTCGTGCTCGCCTTCGTCCAACCAGAAAAGGTATGGGTCGCCGTTCGGGTTGCCGAAATCAAAATACTGCCACGACGGGCTGTAGGTAAACTTTACGCGCTTTGCTTCGGCGAAAGGAAGCTGTCCGTCAATACGAAGGCTGCGGTAGGAAACCGCACCGATATTGATGTTTTGGCGGTAATGCGCACCGAATGAATAGTAACCCGCTTTTTTGACCTTGAATTTCCACGTGATGGTATCCCCCGGCGAAGACCAGTTGCTTCCGCCGATGTAGTTGAGTTTACCGCGAACAGGGTCGGACGGCTGAACCTCTGCATGAGAAGCATCACACATCGGCACCAAAGAACGGCCGGTTTTCAGCACCGCTTTTTCGGCGGCGATTTTGATGGTATTATTATTCTTTTCGGCTTTCGGCTTTTGGTAAGTGGCCGGAGCTTCCGGCGCACGAAACGTTAGAGCCGTTACGATTCCCTGCCCGTAATTGCGGTGCAAAGCCACCGTATGAGTCCCTTTTGAGAGGGCAAAACGGTAATAGTCTTCCGAAACGCCGGTATATTCTCTGGCCGGCATGGTGACACTTTGCGTTACGGCAATTTGTTCGGGCGAAATTTCGTTTCCGCTGCCGTCGAATCTTTTGTTGTCCGCATCCTTATAAACCGTCGGGAAGGAAAGGAATCTCGCGTGTTCAAACGGAACGGTACCGTCTATTTCAATACTGTACTGCGAACCGGCAGATTGCGTATCGGTATAAGTGAGCCAAATTTCATATAAAGCATTTTCCGGAACGGAAAACGTGTATTCGGTATTATAACTGATATTTGAAATGGTAGGTAAGTCGTTTGAAGCGATCTGCCAATCCGAATAATCGGAATAATAAGTTCCGTAATCACCTTCAGCCACAAAATCCATTTCGCCCAATGTAATTTGCGCCGTTTCCTGTGAATCGGCACTGTCGGCCTGAGGGGCAAAAAAAGCCTGCGACGAAAGCGAAAGAACCAAAGCCAACGCAACCGCAAACACACGTTTTTTCATAAACTCCACCCCCACAGAATGCTATTATTCATTGTCCATTATATTGTAAAATATCTCGACTGTCTTTTCAATAACAAATTCTATCAGAAATGTGACGATTGTTATCACCCGATTTTTGCAAATTTTCTCATATTTTTGTTGAAAACAGATAAAAACAGGCATCTATATTGACAATTTTACTTGTGTATGTTAAAGTAATGTCAAATCTTCTGAAAAATATTACCGATTTTTGCTATTTTGGAGGAGGAACCGATTTGAAACTGTTTACATTCGAAGATGCCGTGGGTATTTCTTATGCCGCCAACGGAAAAATTTGTCTTGTTCACGACTACCGCGCAGATTTTGAAACAACGCATATTCACGATTATTATGAATTGGTTTATATCTACGACGGTGCC
>JAKSQF010000197.1 GCA_024404235.1 Clostridia bacterium
GGTACGGATCGCTTTTGCAATACGACCCTGCTTACCGATCACGCGGCCCATATCATCGGGTGCTACGTGCAGATGAAAGACGATAACGCCTTCTGCATCGGGAGCATCCTCGGTGACGGTGACCGCAGACGGATCCTGAACAAGTCCTGCGGCGATCGAGATCAAAAGTTCTTTCATTCGTTTTCCCTCACGATCTTTTACAGAACACCGTTCTTTTTCAGCAAATCCTTTACGGTATCGGTCGGCTGAGCACCGTTGGCGATCCATTTCTTTGCCTTTTCAGCGTCGATCTGAACGTTGGCCGGATTCTTGGTGGGATCGTAGTAACCGATTTCTTCGATGAAACGACCGTCACGCGGGTAGCGGGAATCTGCAACAACAACGCGGTAGAAGGGAGCCTTCTTTGCGCCCATGCGGCGCAGTCTGATTTTAACTGCCATTTTCTTGCACCTCCATTAAAGAATATCTATTTTTAATAACAGCTTAAAAAGCGGTTTTAAAAACCGAAACCACCGGGTCCGCCGGGCAGGTTCATACCGCCCAAGCCACCCATATTACGCATCATACGACGTTTGCCGCCCTTGGTGTTCATTTGTTTGAACATCTTTTTCATCTGTTCATACTGCTTCATCAGGCGGTTGACGTCTTCGACCGAAACACCACTACCGGCGGCGATACGTTTTCGACGGGAGCCGTTGATCACATCCGGATGGGTACGTTCTTTTTCGGTCATAGAAGTAATGATTGCTTCCATACGCAACATCTGCCGTTCGTCAACGTCGACGTTTTGCAGTTTGCTTTCCATACCGGGAAGCATCGACAAAAGGCTTTTGATAGAGCCCATTTTTTTGATTTGTTGGAATTGCGCAAGCAGGTCGTTCAGATCGAAGCGGTTTTCCTGCAACTTGCGAGCGGCTTCTTCGGCCTGCTTTTCATCCAGCTCGTTTTCGACCTTTTCGATCAGCGACAGCACGTCGCCCATACCGAGGATACGCTGTGCCATGCGGTCGGGGTAAAATTCCTCGAGATCGTCCAGCTTTTCACCGACACCGGCGAACAAAATCGGTTTACCGGTAACGGCCTTGACCGAAAGGGCGGCACCGCCGCGGGTATCGCCGTCCAATTTCGTAAGGATAACGCCGTCGATAGCCAAAATATCGTGGAACGCTTTGGCAACGTTAACGGCATCCTGACCGATCATCGAGTCGATAACCAACAGAATGTTATGCACCTCAACCGTTTCGGTAATGCGGCGCAGTTCATCCATCAGTTCGGAATCAATATGCAAACGGCCGGCCGTATCGAGAATGACGTAATCGTAGCCGTAATCCCGTGCGTGGCGAATGGCCTTATCGGCGATTTTTTCGGGCTTTTCGGTACCCATTTCAAAGACCGGCACGTCAACTGCCTTACCGACAACCTTTAACTGTTCGATAGCGGCCGGACGGTAGATATCGCAGGCGACCAGCATCGGGCGGTGACCCTGCTTTTTCAGCAATTTTGCAAGCTTTGCGGAATGGGTGGTTTTACCGGAGCCCTGCAAGCCGCACATCATAATGACGGTGGGCAGCTTGGAAGAGGTTTTCAGGCGAGCCTGCTCACTACCCATCAGGGCAGTCAGTTCCTCCCGCACGATTTTAATGACCATTTGCGGAGCGGTCAGGCTTTCCATTACGTTTTCACCGATACACTTTTCGGCAACGGTGTTGGTAAAATCTTTGGCAACTTTATAGTTTACGTCGGCTTCAAGCAAAGCCAAGCGAACTTCACGCATAGCCTCCTTAACGTCGGCTTCGGTCAGCTTGCCCTTGGAACGCAGGCGCTTAAAGACGCCGTTCAGTTTATCGGTCAGATTATTAAATGCCATTTCGGCGCCTCCTTATAATTTTTCGATCAAATCCAGCATTTCGGCCGGAACGGTTTGTGCGCTATTGCGGGATTGCTCTGCCAGTTCCTTCAAACGCAAAATGCGTTCGCAGTAGTGACATTCGTCCTCCCAACCGCGAAGTTCTGCTTCGGTGCGCTTAATAAGGTCGTTAACACCTTGACGGGTGATGCCCTCGTTTTCGGCGATTTCACTCAGCGAAAGATCTTCGTTATAATAGTAACCGGCAAGGGTGCGCTGCTTTTCGCTTAAAAAAGCACCGTAAACATCCAAAAGTGCGGAAACGTATAGATCTTTCGGCATCAGAACCCACCTCAACAGTGGACAGTATACCACAGAAAATTCCACGTGTCAAGTTTTTTTCTTTACACAAAATTATTTTTTTACCGTTGCAAAGTGGATATACTTATTGTATACTGTATACAGAATAACCGACGGAGCGTGTAAAATGAAAATCAAGCGTTTCTTAACGGCCTTTTTGGCCTTGATATTATTACTGCCGACAGCCGGCTGCAAAAAAGACAACGGCGATGCACGGCTTTATTTTGAATTACCGAACGTGCCGATCACGGTTGACCCGCAAACGGCCGCTACCGATGCGGAGCTGGTTTTGGTACGCAATTTGTATGAGGGATTACTGCGTACGAACGGTGACGGAAAAATCGTTGCCGGTGTTGCCGAAAGCTATTCGGTCGACGGGTTAACCTACACCTTTCATCTGCGCAAAAACGCACATTGGGACAGCGGTGAGCCGTTGACCGCCGACGATTTTGTTTTCGGACTGCAGCGTGCCGTTGATCCGGCCACCGTCTGCCCGACGGCCGAGCGGTTAAGCGTAATTGAAGGTGCGGCCGCCATACTGAGCGGAAAAGCGGATGCTTCGGCATTGAAGGTCACCGCCACCGATGATCATACCCTGACCGTTACGCTTTGCAGGGAAAGTGCCGATTTTCCGGCGGTGCTGACAACAGCCGCCTGTATGCCCTGCAACCGTTCTTATTTTGAAAAAACGGGCGGAAAATACGGGTTGGATCGGCAGAACGTTCTGTGCAACGGTTCATATTATTTAGCACGGTGGAATCAGGTGGAGTTCGGTGTTCGTCTGCGAAAAAACGCCGAATACTACGGCGATTTTACGGCAAAAAACGCCGAGGTTTTTCTTTCCTGCTCGAACGGTGAAAATTCCATGCAGGCATTGACCAACGGCAAGATAGATCTGGCAATGCTTTACGGCTCGCAGGCGGAAAGTGCCGCCAAGCAGGGCTTTCGTACTGAAAAGGTCGAGAATATCTGTTGGGTGATGACCGTCAGCGATGAATACAGTGCCGAAATGCGAAAGGCCTTTGCGCAGTCGATCGACCGTTCCGTTCCTTCGGCAACAGCCGGTTTTCGGGCGGCGGATTCGCTTTATCCGGCAGTACTGTCACAGCAGAACGTTGCCGGCGTCGGTTTACTGCCCTATGATTTAGCGGATGCCCAAGCACGTTTTGCAAAAGCACTTCAAAACAGCGAGGACAAATTTCCGAAAACCGTACTTTATTACGACGGCTCGGCCAATCCCGATATCAAGGACGTCATGACCAAAACGGTGGCCTATTGGCAACAGCACCTGAACGCCTTTATTAACATTGAGGCGGC
>JAKSQF010000198.1 GCA_024404235.1 Clostridia bacterium
CCGTGCTATTTCGCTGAAAGAAGGTTTTATTATGCAACCCCAAAAACGTTTATGGCAATTGGATCTGCTGAATTTAACGGCTTGTTTGATGGTCGTTTTCTTCCACTGCAATTCAATTTTTTACCATTACGCCGACACGCTGCGTTGGAAGATTTCCGCCGCGGAGCGCTGTGTAGTCTTTGCGGCCGTACCCGTTTTTTTTATGCTTTCGGGTGCGCATCTTTTAGATTATCGCCGAAAATACGACACCAAAACCTTCCTTAAAAAGCGGCTGTTACGGGTCGGCGTTCCGTTTTTGTTTTGGAATTGCTTTTACATACTTTACCGAACGGCGGAATGCCACGGTTTCCCCTACAAATCGCCACGTGCCTTTCTTTCGGCGTGGTTGCAATCGGATTTTCAGGTGCGGTACTGGTTTTTCTTTCCGTTATTTGCGTTATATGCCTGTATGCCGGTTTTATCGCTTTTGACCAAGCACCGTAAAATAATGTGGTACACCGTGATTGCCGCTTTTTCAGTAAGCTTCGTACTCCGTCCGCTGTGTGCGATTTGCGGCATTCAAATGCTTTCCTATATCGAATTCCCTGCCGCAGGAGGATTTATTGCCTATTCGCTGTTTGGGTATTTTGTAACCACCATGCAGTGGAAACGCCGGAGTCGGTGGATACTGTATGCCGCCACGGTTTGCAGTGAGATCTTCGTCATTCTGTTTACCTGCATTATTTCGGGCAAGGCACACAAAACCGTGCAGTACATGGTTGACTATCAATGCTTCCCCTCTGCCTTGATGGGCGCTTCGATTTTCGTATTTATTCGCCATTTGCCCGAAGACGGCGTACCACTTTGGCTCCAAAAGCTTTTACACCTTTGCGCCGGCTGTAACATGGGCGTATGGCTGACACACTCGCTTTGTATGACGGTCATTCTGCATTTTCTTCCCCTGCCGGAAAGCAGTTACGTTTGGTGCTTTGTAATGCCGTTTGTTATCTACGTTTTGTGTGCGGCAGGCACCTTTGTTGTAAAAAAAATCCCCCTGTTAAAACACATTGTATAGGAGCATTTTATGAAAAAAATCCTTGCCGGTCTGCTTGTGTTTTCCCTGCTGTTTGGTTGCAGCGGATGTCGGTTTGTCGATGAAATAAAAGGTATTCTTTTTCACGAAACGGTTACCGATGATTTTTGGGATGAGAATACGACGTTGATCGAACCGATGTCGGCGGAAGAAATCAAACGAAATTACAGCCGACAATATGAACAACTGACCGAAAAGCAACAATACATTTACCGCATTATGTACTCTGCCGCCAACCAAATGCTGGAGGGATGGTTTCGGTTAGAAATCGATACCGCCAACTACACCAAAGATATTGCATTGGCATTTCAGGCCCTTTCCAACGATCACCCCGAAATGTTTTGGCTACCCTACAACTATCTGCTTCGCAAATCAAGCGCAGGCGTTCAGTTGACCTTTTCCTACAAAACGAACGAATACAGTTATGATTATCTCATTCCAATAGAGGCACGGGAGAATATGCGTGCCGAGTTGGAGGAAAAAGCCGCCGAAATCTTGGCCGAAGCACCCGAAGACCCGTTGGAAGCAGAAATTTATCTGCACGATTGCCTTTGTGAAAAAGTCACCTACGACGACCAATCCAAAGACAAAATGGTATACACCGCCTACGGCGCCTTGGTCGAGGGTGAAGCAGTTTGCGAAGGATACGCACGGGCAATGCAGTACCTCTGCCAACGTGCCGGTATTTCCTGCACGTTGATCGTCGGCGAATACAAGGGCGAAGGGCATATGTGGAACCTTATTCAGTTTGCGGACGAATGGTATCATTTAGACGTTACCTGGGACGACGGCGGCGATATTCCGCGTTATTATTACTTTAACCTGACCGATAAAGAAATTTTGCAGGACCACAAGATCGTACAGTCGGCGCAAAAAACAGACGCCGATGCGTTTGAGATCGGAAAGTCAAATCTGTTTTTGCCCACCTGCACCTCTGACCGCTTCAACTACTACGTATACTATGATCTGCTGATTGAAAGAGAGGATCCGGAGCATATCGCAAAGTGTATTGTCGAAGCACAGCGCCACGGAAAGGAACAACTGCAATTTCACATTACCGACAAAGCCTATCTGCGGAAGTTCAAGGAGGATGCGCAAGATGCGGTCAACCCCATTCAGAAGGCCATTAGCAGAATGAACGGCGCGGATCCCGTCACCAATATTATGACCTCTGACGATTATGTTACGTTCTTGTGGAAATAAAGGAAAATATTTGTTTTACTTTATTTTATTAGGCGGAATTTATAAGATAAGCATTTTTCTCTGTTGTTTCGCCTGAATATTGACAAACCAACCTTTTCAAGATATACTGAATTTATTACTCACCGCCGTGCGTTTAAGCGCACGACGGTGTATTATTGAGGTACTGTTATGACAAAGATTGATGAACTGTTTGCAAGCGGAGTCTTTAACGATGACGTGATGAAGGAACGCCTGCCCGAACCGGCCTATTTTGCACTGAAAGCGGCCATTCGCGAAGGCAAGGAAATTGACGCCTCCATTGCGGATATTGTGGCGGAGGCGATGAAGGATTGGGCGATCGAGCAGGGTGCGACCCATTTCACCCACTGGTTCCAGCCGATGACCGGCATTACGGCTGAAAAGCACGACAGTTTTATTTCCCCCACCGCTGACGGGGGCATTATCATGGAATTTTCGGGCAAAGAGCTGATCAAGGGCGAACCGGACGCTTCCTCGTTCCCCTCGGGCGGATTGCGGGCGACCTTTGAAGCCCGTGGCTACACCGCTTGGGATCCAAGTTCTTACGCCTTTGTAAAGGAAAATACACTTTGCATTCCCACGGCATTCTGCTCGTTCGGCGGGCAGGCGTTAGACACCAAAACCCCACTTTTGCGCAGTATGGCCGCCATCAACAAGCAGGCGTTACGCATTGCAAAATGTTTCGGAATGGACGACGTGCGTTACATCACCACCACCGTCGGTGCAGAGCAGGAATATTTCTTGGTAGACAGGACGCTGTACGACCTGCGCCCCGACCTGATTTTCTGCGGCAGAACGCTCATCGGCGCACCGCCCCCGAAGGGTCAGGAAACCAGCCACCACTATTTCGGGGTCATCAAGCCCCGTGTGGCCGCCTTTATGCGGGAGTTGGACGAGGAATTATGGCGTTTGGGCGTACCGGCCAAGACCGAGCATAACGAAGCTGCCCCGGCACAGCACGAATTGGCCCCCGTTTTCACTACCACCAATATCGCCGCCGACCACAATCAGCTGACAATGGAAATGATGAAGAAGGTCGCTTTGCGGCACGGACTTGTCTGCCTTTTGAACGAAAAGCCGTTTAAGGGCGTAAACGGAAGCGGCAAGCACAACAACTGGTCGATTTCGACCGATACCGGCATCAACTTTTTGAAGCCGGGCAAGACGCCCAGCGAAAACCTGCTGTTTTTACTGAAAAAAAAAACGGGCTTTTCA
>JAKSQF010000199.1 GCA_024404235.1 Clostridia bacterium
TTCAAAATTTCAATCAGCTGCTCGGTGTCTTCGTTGCCCCACGCCGCATCAAAGCTGATGGCGATCTGCTTTTTTTCGGTTTCCACACAGTAAACGGGCAACTTTTTGTTCTTTTCCGCCATACTGCCGAATGCCCCCACTGTAATGACCGACAACGCCAGCACCGTTACGATGCCCAGCATCAGTTGTTTTTTCGTAATGATCCATAATTTCATAAAAAACAGCCCCTCTCATCCCCTAAAAGGGTACGAAGAAGGGCCGGATTTTATGACGGTATTTTATAAAAATTTGCGGAAGGCGGTCGGCAAAGCGATTTCTTGTTCCAGCTGTTCGGGGCTGACCCAAGTAAAACGCTCGTCCTCGGCCGCAACCTCAACGTCGTAGCCGTTCATCTGCCATTCAATGTGGGTGAAAACGTGTTTGCGCTTGGGTGTTTTTTGAATGAAATTTACCGAAAATCTGTTTTCCGCGAGCCATTTTTCGGCGGCTTTTTGATTGAATGCCGTGTCGGTGTTCGGCAACTGCCAAAGTCCTGCCAGCAAGCCGGATTGTTCCCGCTTACAAACGGCGATTTTCCCATTGCACCGCAACAGAAATACCGTCATTTTCACCTGCTTACGCTCGGCTTTTTCGTTTTTTACGGGGTAGTCGGTTTCGCATCCGGCAAGATGCGCTGCACATTGGTCGCTCAAAGGGCAGCGGTCGCACAGCGGTAACCCGTTCGGCAGGCAGACAATTGCGCCCAACTCCATTAAGCTTTGGGTAAAATCGCCCCGATCGGTTTCGGGGTAGATAGCGGCTAACCGCTCGGTCATTTTTTTGCGCACGGCGGTGTCGTCGATGTTTTCGTCCGACCGGCAGATACGTGAAATCACCCGCAGTACGTTGCCGTCCACGGCAGGGGTGGGCAGTTCGAATGCAATCGAGCAAATAGCACCCGTTGTGTACGGGCCAATGCCAGGCAAAGTGGCAACCTCCCGCGGGGTGCGGGGAAATTCTCCGCCGAATTCGTCGACCATTTTTTTGGCGGCCTTTTGCAGGTTGCGGGCGCGGGAGTAATAGCCTAACCCCTCCCACAACTTCATCAGCTCGTCCTCGGGTACCTCGGCCAAGCTTTTAATATCGGGCAGGACGGATAAAAAGCGCTTGTAATAGGGAATAACGGTATCCACACGGGTCTGCTGCAGCATAATTTCGGAGATCCAAATGCGGTACGGGTCACGGTTTTCGCGCCACGGCAGAATACGCGCGTTTCGGTGATACCAATCAAGCAGCGGCGTGACGATCGTTTGCGGTATTTCATTGCGTTTCATGGCGGACCTCCCCGAGTGTTGTTGAGCAAATTATAACACGCGACCCAAATGGTTGCAAGTACCTGTTTATATTTCGGGGTGTCTCTTGACTTTTTGTTAAAAATATGGTAGATTATTACTATTAGTAATAATTTGTGTCGTTTGGAGTTTAAAAGATGGAAAGAACGAACCAAAAATCAACGGAAGGAAAGATTGACGGATATCTGCTTTGGGAAAAAGTTGTCCGCTATCGGATTTGGCTGGTTATTTTGCTGATAGCCGGTATTATTGGCGGATTTATCTATACCAAAGTGACCTATGTACCGCAGTACGCCTCTTCGGCAACACTGTTTGTGCATGATACAGCAAAAGAAATTTCAACTACCGAGCTTAGTGTTTCTTATCGGCTATCGAAGGACTATGCCCGTATTATTAAAAGCCGTACGGTATTGAAAACGGTTATTGATGAGTTGGATTTGGAGGGTTGGTCCACCAATTCGCTAAGGCGTTGTATTAAAACAACGATCGATGAGGATACGCCCCGTATTATTGACCTTCGTGTCCAAACGGAAGATCGGGAACTTTCGCGGAAAATTGCACGGCAAATATGTGTGGTCGCACAAAAAAGCATTGCCGATATTATGACCGGTGAGCAGGAGGATATTTCCTCAAACGGGCATGATTTCCAAATTGATATTATCGACGAGGCAGGCAAACCGTATCGGCTTAAATCACCGCTGAAAGATAATATGTTGGTTGGCTTCTTGATCAGCGTTGGCTTGGGTGTATTACTTTTGGGGATAACCTATCAGGTCGACGATATAATTAAGGGAGAGGCGGACGTCAGAAATTATCTCGGCTTAAGTGTTTTGGCCGAAATTCCCTATTCCGAAGCAAAGCACAGCGCTGGCCGCGACAGCAGAAAGAATGCCGTAAAACCTCGAAGATAAATGGAGGAAAAAATGTCCCAAGATATAAGCAAAAACCGCTATGCGGCGGATTTCTCGATCGGGAAATACCGTTCGGATAAGCGTTTTAATTTCAATGTGAAATCAGCAACCGATCATATCAGCAACGAAGCGTATAAAATGCTGCGTACCAATCTGTTCTTCTGTGGGAAAGATATTAAGACGGTATTGGTGACCAGCTGTATGGAAAACGACGGTAAAAGCACCGTTTCCATCGAATTGGCCAAAAGCCTTGCCGAATACGGCAAAAAGACGTTGCTCATTGATGCGGATATGCGTAAATCGGTCCTGTTGCACGGCAGTGCTTACGGAAGCGATATTAACGGTCTTTCCGAAACGCTTTCCTCCCTTGTCAGTCCGGTAGACGTTATCTTCCGCACGCAAAATGATGATTTCGACGTACTGTTTTCGGGGCATTTTCCGCCCAACCCTGTGGAACTGATCGGTGCCGCCTTTGCCGATTTGCTTGAAATGCTCAAGCAGTATTATGACTATATCATTATCGATTCACCGCCGCTGGGTATGGTTATTGATGCGGCCGTAATCGCATCCTGCTGTGATGGTGCAATTTTGGTAATCAACAATAATCAAATCCATCGCAATATGGCGATAGACGTAAAGGAGCAGTTGGCCAAAAGCGGCTGCAAACTGTTGGGTGCCGTGTTGAATAACACCAAAAAAGGCAGCGAGTATAAAAAAGGCTATTATTACAGCAAAGGCCAATATGGTAAAAAATAAAAAAATCCCGTTGAAAGAGCTTCTTTCAACGGGATTTTTTCTTTTAAACGTTCATCATTCCGCCTTCATACACCGCATGGCGTTCAAAACCGCCACCATCAGCATACCGACGTCGGCGATCACAGCCAGCCAAAGGTTGACTACGCCAACGCAGGCAAGTAACAGCACGGCAAACTTGGCAAACAGCGTCAGGCCGATGTTTTGTCGCACGATAGAGGTGGTTTTGCGGGCAATTTTCAGCGCCAACGGTAATTTGCGCGGCTCGTCGTCCATTAACACGATATCTGCGGCACCGATCGCGGCATCACTGCCCAAAGCCCCCATTGCAACACCAATGTCGGCACGGGCCAGCACCGGCGCATCATTGATGCCGTCGCCCACAAAAACAGTGGCCTTTTCGGCATTCAGCAAGCT